>VGAV01000148.1 GCA_016870695.1 Actinomycetota bacterium
TACTTGGCGAACGGGTAGGGGTAGCCGAACCTCTCCTCGAAGTAGGCGAAGCCCTGCCGGGTCTTGTCGAAGACATAGTCCGCGTCGAGGTACTGCCAGAGGCTCTTGCGGGCGTAGACGCCGAGGGGGATCGTGCGACCGTCGGCGCTGGTGAGCTCCGACGTGGTCGAGGCGTACGGGCCGGCCACGAGGGCGGTGATGTACGACGAGATGCGCGGGGTGGGCGCGAAGGTCCAGGTCGCGGAGCCGTCGCCGTGCGCCTGCGGCTCGGGCGTCGGGGAGTTCGACACGACCGCCCACACGGCGTCGGCGGTGACGGTGAACTGGAACGTCGCCTTCAGGTCGGGCTGCTCGAAGACCGCGAAGACGCGGCGGGAGTCGGGCACCTCGAACTGCGTGTACAGGTACACCTCGCCGTCGACCGGGTCGACGAAGCGGTGCAGGCCCTCACCGGTGTTGGTGTACTCGCAGTCGGCGTCGACGACGAGCTCGTTCTCGGCCTCGAGGCCCTCGAGCGCGATGCGCGAGTCGGCGAAGGCGTCCACGGAGATGTCGCGGCCGTTCAGCCGGATCGAGCGGACCTCGCGGGCGATCAGGTCGATGAAGGTCGAGGCGCCGGGCGTCGCGGAGAAGCGCACGACCGCGCGGGACCCGAACACCTCGGCGCCGCGGCGCAGGTCGAGGGCGATCTCGTACGCGTGGGTGTCGACGATCGCGCGGCGCTCCTGCGCTTCGCTGCGGGTGAGGTTCTCTCCTGGCACTGGCGTTCTCCCGGGGATGTGGGTGGGATGGTCGCGGATGACGCTGCTGGCGCCGACGACAACCAGATAAGCCTAGTCACGAGACAACCCGGGTCCAGGCTCCCCCCGCAGGTGCGAAAATCATGACGTGACTTCGAGCGACACGGACACCAGCACCGACACCGTCCTCTTCGCGTCGCCCGCGGCGGCCTCCGGTCCCAAGTGGGTCGAGACGCCCGTGGCGTACGACGGCATCCTCCTGGCCGGCTTCGGCGGCCCCGAGGGGCAAGAGGACGTCATCCCCTTCCTGCGCAACGTCACGCGCGGACGCGGGATCCCCGACGAGCGCCTCGAGGAGGTCGCCCACCACTACCGCCACTTCGGCGGCGTGAGCCCCATCAACCAGCACAACCGCGAGCTCAAGGCCGCCCTGCAGGCGGAGATCGACAAGCGCGGTCTCGGCCTGCCCGTGTACTGGGGCAACCGCAACTGGGCCCCGTACCTGGAGGAGGCGGTCACCGAGGCCGCCGAGGCCGGGCACACGACGCTGCTGGCCATCGCGACGAGCGCGTACAGCTCGTTCTCCAGCTGCCGGCAGTACCGCGAGGACTACGCGCGGGTGCTCGAGGCGACCGGCCTCGGCGAGACCGTGACCATCGACAAAGTGCGGCAGTTCTTCGACCACCCCGGCTTCGTCTCGACCTTCGTCGAGGGTGTGCGGGATGCCGTGAACGCGTTCGTCCAGGACGGGATCGCCCCCGAGAAGATCCGCGTGCTGTTCTCGACGCACTCCATCCCGACGGCGGACGCGCAGCGCTCCGGCCCGCGTGACGTCGACTTCGGCGAGGGCGGCGCCTACGCGGCCCAGCACAAGGCTGTCGCGGCGTTCGTGATGGCCGAGGTCGCCGCGGCCGTCGCCGACGTCGAGTGGGAGCTCGTCTACCAGTCGCGGTCGGGTCCGCCCACGCAGCCCTGGCTCGAGCCCGACGTCAACGACGTCATCGCCGAGCTGCCCGGCCGCGGCGCCGAGGCGGTCGTCATCGTGCCGCTGGGCTTCGTCAGCGACCACATGGAGGTGCTCTGGGACCTCGACACCGAGGCCATGGAGGCGGCCGAGGAGGCGGGCATCCGCGCCGTCCGCACCCCGACGCCCGGGATCGACCCCGCCTACGTGTCGGGTCTGATCGACCTCGTCGAGGAGCGTCTGAAGGGCACGCCGAAGTCGGAGCGTCCCCACCTGACGGATCTCGGCCCCTGGTACGACGTCTGCCGTCCGGGGTGCTGCGAGAACGTCCGCGCCGGCTTCAAGCCCGTGGCCGCCGGCATCCTCCCCTGACGATCGCCTTCCGCTGCGCCGCCCGGAGCCTCCTGCCCGGGCGGCGCGGTCGTGTCCACGCCCCGACGCCGGATGAGCCCGCGTCCGGGAGGACGCGGCGGCGTCCCCGTCACGTCCGCCCGGGGCCGGACGCTTCTCAATAGGATTCCCGTATGCGCATTCACATCGGCACCGATCACGCCGGTCTCGAGTTCTCGACACAGCTCCAGCACCACCTCGCCGGACAGGGCCACGACGTCGTGGACCACGGCCCGATCGAGTACGACCCGCTCGACGACTACCCCGCGTTCTGCATCCGTGCGGCGGAGGCGGTCGTCCGCGACCAGGCCGCGGGCGTCGAGGCGCTCGGCGTCGTGTTCGGCGGATCCGGCAACGGCGAGCAGATCGCGGCGAACAAAGTCCTGGGCGTCCGCGCGGCGCTCGTGTGGAGCATCGCCACCGCCGAGCTCGCCCGCGAGCACAACGACGCGAACGTCATCGCCATCGGCGCCCGCCAGCACACGTTCGACGAGGCCGTGTCGTTCATCGACCGGTTCCTCGCCACTCCGTTCTCGGGCGAGGAGCGCCACGCGCGCCGCATCGGCCAGCTCGCCGCGTACGAGCAGGACGGCAGCCTCCTGCCCGACCCGCGCACGCAGGACGGCCCTGGCCGCCCCGACGTCCTCGACGCGAGCGACGCGTTCGACCCCGAGGCAGGCTGATGCCCGAAGGGCATTCCGTCCACCGCATCGCGCGGCAGTTCGACCGGAACATCGTGGGGCGTGTCGTCGCGGCATCCAGTCCCCAGGGACGCTTCGCCGAAGGCGCGGCCGTCCTCGACGGGCGCGAGGCGGTCGAGGTGCGCGCGGTCGCGAAGCAAATGTTCCTGCGCTTCGACGGCGACGTGTGGCTGCGGGTCCACCTCGGCATGTACGGGGCGTGGGACTTCGCCGGCGACGTCGTGGTCGACGCGACGATCGCGTCCTCCAACGGGCGCATGGGGCAGACCAACCAGCGCGGCACGGTGCTGGACGAGAAGATCCTGGATGCCGCCGGCGAGAACTCGTTGACCTCGATCGGCGCCCCGCGGCGCGCGCGGGTCCGCATGTCGGAGCAGACGACCGGCCTCGACGAGCAGGTCGAGTGGCCGCCGCCGGTCGTCGGACAGGTCCGGCTCCGACTGCTGACCGAGACGACCTGCGCGGACCTGCGCGGACCCACCGCCTGCGTGCTGCAGACCCCGGACGAGGTCGACGCCACGATCGCCAAGCTCGGCCCCGACCCGCTCGTGGACGACGTCGCCGAGGGCGAGGAGCGATTCACCGCCACCGTCCGACGCAAGCCCACCCCCATCGGTCTCCTGCTGATGGATCAGGCGGTCGTGAGCGGCATCGGCAACGTGTACCGCGCGGAGCTTCTCTTCCGGGCCCGGCAGAACCCGCACACCCCGGGGCGCGACGTCCCGGAGGAGGTCGTCCGCGGGATCTGGCGCGACTGGGTCCGGCTGCTCGCGATCGGCGTCGAGACCGGCCAGATGATGACGATGGACGACCTCGACCCCGAGGCGTACCGCCGTGCGATGGCGCACCGCGACGACCGGCACTGGGTCTACCACCGCGCCGGCCTGCCGTGCCGTGTCTGCGGGACGACGGTGCTCATGGAGGAGGCCGCCGGGCGCAAGCTCTACTGGTGCCCGCGGTGCCAGGCGTGATCGGGGATCAGGCGGCCTTCGTCCGGGCCGTGCGCGTCGCCGGGCCCGGGCGCGAGCTGCTGCCCACGCCGGAGCCCGTCGACGTCGTCCTCGCGGACGGTCGCATCGTGGACATCGCCCCGACCGGCAACCTCCGTCCGCGCGACGGCGCCGTGGTCGAGGGCGACGGCGCCTGGCTGGTGCCGGGCCTGTGGGACCACCACGTCCACGTCCTGCAGTGGGCCCTCGCGGCGGAGCGCGTCCCGCTCGGAGAGGTCGCGACGGCGCACGACGCCGCGGTCATCATGGGGCTCGCCCCGGTGGTGGAGGGACGGCGCGTCGGCTCGGGCTTCCGCGACGGGCTCTGGCCCGACGTCCCGAGCCTGGAGATCTTGGATGCCGCCACCGGCGAGGTCCCGACCTACCTGATCAACGCGGACGTGCACAGTGTGTGGCTGAACTCGGCGGCGTTCCGGCGGGAGGGGTTCGCACCCGTGGCATCCGGTCTGCTGAAGGAGGAGGACGCCTTCGAGATCTCGCGGCGCCTCAACGCGGTGGACCCGGCGCACGCCGACGCCGCCGTCGCACGGATGGCTTGGGCGGCGGCGTCCCGGGGCGTGGTCGGCATCGTCGACCTGGACATGACCTGGAACGACGAGCCGTGGCAGCGGCGGGTGGCCGGGGGCTTCGACATGCTGCGCGTGTCGTACGGGACGTATCCGCAGCACCTCGACCGGGCGATCGCGGAGGGTCTGCGGACGGGCGATCCCGTGCGGGGGAGCTCCCGTGGACTGGTGCGGGTCGGGCCGCTGAAGGCCATCACCGACGGGTCGCTGGGCACGCGGACCGCGGCGTGCGGTCACCACTATCCCGGGGAGCCGGGCAACACGGGGCTGCTGACGATCGGACCCGACGAGCTGCTCGACATGATGACGCGCGCCACGGCCGCCGGTCTCGACTGCGCCATTCACGCGATCGGCGACGTCGCCAACGCGCACGCGCTCGACGCCTACGCCCGGACGGGTGCGTCGGGCACCATCGAGCACGCGCAGCTCGTCAACCACACCGACATCCCGCGATTTGCCCGTCTCGGCGTGGCCGCGAGCGTGCAGCCCGAGCATGCGCTGGACGACCGGGACATGACCGACACGATCTGGGCGGAGCAGTCCGCCCAGCCCTACCCGCTGCGCGCGCTGGCCGACAGCGGCGTGAACCTCCGCTTCGGTTCCGACGCCCCCGTGGCGCCGCTGGACCCGTGGTCCGCGATGGCCTCGGCCGTGTACCGCACGCGGGACGGTCGGGACGCCTGGCAGCCGCATCAGCGCGTGGACATCGACACCGCCATCGCGGCATCCACGGCGGGCGGCTCGACGACGCCGGCCGAGATCGCCCCCGGCGCGGTGGCCGACCTGGTGATCGTCGGCGCCGACCCGCGCTCCGCCGACGAGCGCGGTCTGCGGACGATGCCGGTGCTCACGACGCTGTTGGCGGGCCGCGTCACGCACGGCGCCTGAGCAGCGATCCCGCGAGGAGGCCCGGGAGACGCGAAGAGGGGGCGACGCCGACGCGTCGCCCCCTCTCGTACCAGGATGCCGTGATCAGGCGGCGAGGTGTGCGAAGAGGAACCAGCGGTCCTTGTCGAGGCCGCGCTTGATCTCGATCGCGACGTCCTGGCTGGACATGTCGATCTCGTCGAGGCCCTCGATGGCGGTCTCGATGTCGATGAGGACGGCGTCGATGTCGGCGATGACCGCACGGATCATGACGTCGGACGGGGCGAAGCCGGCGGGCACCTCGGTCGCCTTGGCCTTGGCGGTGACCGTCGACAGACGCGAGTCGATGGGCAGGCCGAGGGCGACGATGCGCTCCGCGGCCAGGTCGGCCCACTCCTGCGCGTGGGCGACGACGGTGTCGAGGAGCTCGTGCACGCCGATGAAGTTCGAGCCGCGCACGTGCCAGTGGGCCTGCTTGCCGTTGACGACGAGGGCCTCGAGGCCGTGGACGACGGGGGAGAGGAACTGGGCGGTGCCGGCGGCCATCGTCGGGTCGACGGTGGTGGCGGCGGGGGTCTGAACGGTGCTCATGAGGTCTCCTGGAAAGTCGGCGTCTGTCGTGTTGGCTGCAACGCTACTCGGCTGAGATCATTCCGCAAGCAAGATGAGGCTGGGCTAAACCCCCGGTGGGAAGGGAATCCTCACCTTCCTCCGTCGGGGGTGCGCCGGTGCCGCCGCAGGGACAGGCCGAGGGCCGTCAGTGCCGCGGCGACGAGGAGCAGCGCAGGGAGCCTCGCGAGGTCCGGGCCGGTGCGGGGCAGGGCGGTCGGATCGGAAGCCGCCTCTCCCGGGGCGCTGCCCGTCAGACGTACCCACGGGACGACGTCCGCGCGGGAGAGCCGTGTGTCGTTGGCGGCGGCGGCATCCATCCGCATGCCCACCTCGACGCGGACGACCTCAGCCGGTTCGAGCAGTCGGCTGCGCCATTCGTCCCGTGCGCCGAGGGCGGTGCCGTCGACGACGAGGGCGAGGGATGCCGCCAGGGCACTGTCCGCGGAACCGGTGTCGAGGCGCAGGGAGGCGACGGCGGGGTCGGGTCCGGCGTTGCGGATCCACAGGTCGACGGCGACGGTCCGTCCGGGGAC
>VGAV01000149.1 GCA_016870695.1 Actinomycetota bacterium
TCCTTGTTGGCCAGGGCGAGGGTCCGGCCCGACTCGAGGGCGGCGATCGTCGGGCCGAGGCCCACCGACCCGGTGATGCCGTTCAGCACCACGTCGGCGTCGACGTCGCGGACGAGCTGCTCCGCCTCGACGGCGCCGAGCGCGACGTGCGGGACGCCGAACTCCGCGGCCTGCGCCTCGACGCCCGCGCGGTCCGACCCCGCGGCGAGACCGACGACCTCGAAACGCCTGGCGTTGGCACGGATGACGTCGAGCGCCTGCGTGCCGATGGAGCCGGTGGAGCCGAGGATGAGGACGCGACGCATGCGCTCAGCTTAACGACGCGCCCTCAGGGTCAGGACTGCGGCGCGTGCTGCACGCCGAGGATGTCGATGACGAACACGAGCGTCGCGTTCGCCGGGATCTCGCCCTGGCCCGCCTCGCCGTAGCCGTCGGCCGGCGGAATGACGGCGACGACCTGCGAGCCCACGGTCTGCCCCTCGAGGGCCTGACGGAAGCCGGGGACGACGCCCGTGGTCGGGAACTCGGCGGGCATGCCCCGCTCCCAGCTGGAGTCGAAGACGGTGCCGCCGTCGTAGAGGACGCCGGTGTACTGCACGATCACCTGGTCGCCCGAGCGGACCTCCTCGCCGTCGCCCTGACGCAGGTTCTCGATCCGCGTCTCGGTCGGTGCCGGGGCGTCGGGCACGGTGATCGTCGGGGCGCCGTCGTCGGCGAACTCGACCGTGGGCATGCCCTCGACGGGGGCGACCTCGGTGCCGGTGGCGCGGGTCGGGAGCTCCTCGATCGCGTCGGCGACGAGGACGTAGGCCGGAGCGCCCTCGCCGAGCACGCCGGCGGGGAAGGTCGAGACGGTGCGCGAGCCGACGGGGACGCACGAGACGGCCGCCCCGAAGATCTGCTGCGCGTTGACGACCATGTCCATGCCGGCCGGGTCGGTGTCGAGCGAGTTGAGGAGCACCTCGCCGGTGGACGCGTCGACGACCGTGTAGTTCGCCTTCACGACGTCGCCGGCCTGAATCTCGTCGCCCGATCCCTCGATGAGCACGCTGCGCTGGATGTCGGCGGGCGCGAAGTCGTCGGGACGCTCGATCGTGACCGGGCCCTCGAAGTCGCCCGACACGTCGAGCCCTTCGGGCACCTCGCCCGTGAACGGGGTGGTGCAGTCCCCCGACGCGGAGGCCGTGGCATCCGGCGTCGAATCGGCGTCCGGGGAGCCGGAGCATCCCGCGAGCAGCAGCACCGCGGCGGCGGCGACGGACAGGGTGGCGATCGGACGGATGCGCACGGCGGACCTCTCGATGGGTACGGGGGACGCCCCCATCCTCCCCCATGCCGGCTTAGCCGCGCCTGTGTACCCCATGCGCGGGCGGGCATGCGCCGCGGGATACCCTCGACGAGTGACTTCCGACGTGCCCGGCGACCCCACCGCCGTCCCGCCGAAGCAGATGGGCGCCGCGTACGGCCTGGGCCGTTCGGTCATCACCCCCCTGGCTCGGGCCGTCTACCGCCCGCGGGTCGAGGGGCGGGAGAACGTCCCGCGCACCGGCCCGGTGATCTTCGCCAGCAACCACCTGTCGTTCATCGACTCCATCGCCATCCCGGTGGCCGCGCCGCGTCCGGTGCACTTCCTGGCCAAGTCGGCGTACTTCGAGAAGTGGGCGTCCCGGCAGTTCTTCACCGCCATCGGCGCCATCCCCGTCGAGCGCGGTGCCGGACAGAAGGCGCTCGATGCCCTCGACCAGCAGCGCGCCCTCCTCGAGGACGGGCGCGCGGTGGCGCTGTACCCGGAGGGCACGCGCTCGCTCGACGGACGTCTGTACAAGGGCCGCACCGGCGTCGCGTTCCTCGCCCTGCAGACGGGGGCGCCGGTCGTCCCCGTCGGACTGATCGGCACCGACAAGGTCATGCCGGTGGGGGCCCGCATGCCCACGCTCAGCGAGCGCATCACGGTGCGCTTCGGCACCCCGCTCGACCTCTCCCCCCACGGCCCGGCGTCCTCGGGCCGCGCACGCCGCGGCGCGACCGACGAGATCATGGCCGCGATCCACGCCCTCAGCGAGCAGGAGCTCGCCAACGCGTACAACGAGGCCCCCGCGCAGAACCCGATCGACCGGATCAAGCAGGTTCTCCCGCACGAGCGTCTCTGACGATTCGTCCTTGACGTGGCTGCCTTCGGCGAGCATCGTCGGGGTGACGGGCCCGTACCCGTCACGCCACGACGAGGAGGCACCGTGAAGAAGTTCGTCAACGACCCGGCCGACGTGCTGGCCGAAGCCCTGATCGGCATCCAGGCCATCCACCCCGAGCTTCGGATTGACACCGAGAACCGCGTGATCCTGCGGGCCGAGCCGACGCGTCCGGGCAAGGTGGCCCTGGTCTCCGGCGGCGGTTCCGGGCACGAACCGATGCACGGCGGCTTCGTCGGGCGGGGCATGCTGGACGCCGCAGCGGCCGGCGAGGTGTTCACCTCCCCCACCCCGGACCAGGTGCTGGCCGCGACGCAGGCGGCCGACTCCGGCGCCGGCGTGCTGCACATCGTGAAGAACTACACCGGCGACGTCCTGAACTTCGAGATGGCCGCCGAGCTCGCCGAGGCGGAGGGCGTCCGCGTGGCCTCGGTGGTGGTCGCCGACGACGTGGCCGTGCAGGACTCCACCTACACCGCGGGCCGTCGCGGCGTGGGCACGACGGTCGTGCTCGAGAAGATCGTCGGCGCTCTCGCCGAGGAGGGGGCGGATCTGGATGCCGTCGCCGTCCTCGCCCGCCGGGTGGCCGACTCCGGCCGGTCGATGGGTGTCGCGCTGACCAGCTGCACCGTGCCGGCCGCCGGCCGGCCGACGTTCGAGCTGCCCGAGGACGAGATGGAGGTCGGTGTCGGCATCCACGGCGAGCCGGGCCGGTCCCGCGTGCCGCTGGCGTCCGCGCGAGAGGTCGCCCGCATGCTCGTCGACCCGATCGTCCACGACTTCGGCGACCCCGTCGGTCCGGCGATCGTCCTGCTGTCCGGCCTGGGCGCCACGCCGCTCATCGAGCAGTACCTCCTCTACGGCGAGATCGCTCCGCTGCTGGCCGACGCCGGCGTCGACGTGCAGCGCGTCCTCGTCGGCGACTACATCACGAGCCTGGACATGGCGGGGGCGTCGTTGACGGTGGTGAAGGCGGACGACGAGATGCTGCGCCTCTGGGACGCCCCCGTCGTCACCCCGGGTCTCCGGTGGGGCGCATGACCGGCGCCGTCTCGACCGCGGACCTCGTCACCTGGATCCGCGCTTTCCGCGATGCGGTGCAGCAGCACAAGGAGGAGCTCACCGCTCTGGACTCGGCCATCGGCGACGCCGACCACGGATCGAACCTCGCCCGCGGCATGGACGCCGTCGTCGCGAAGCTCGACACCGTCCCGGCGAGCCCGGCGGAACTGTTCAAGACCGTCGGCATGACCCTGGTCTCCTCGGTCGGCGGCGCGAGCGGTCCGCTCTACGGCACGCTCTTCCTGCGGATGGGACCGGCCCTTGCGACGGAAGGGACGGTGGATGCCGCCGCCCTCGGCGCCGCGCTCCGCGCCGGCGTCGAGGGGGTCGTCGCCCGCGGCAAAGCCGAGCCCGGCGACAAGACGATGATCGACGCCCTGCTCCCGGCCCTGAACGCCTGGGATGCCGCCGGCGACGACCTCGCCGCCGCGGCCCGCGCGGCCGCCGACGCCGCCGCGGCGGGCCGCGACGCGACCGAGCCGCTCGTCGCCCGCAAGGGCCGCGCGAGCTATCTCGGCGACCGCAGCGCCGGGCACGTCGATCCCGGTGCGGCCTCCTCGACGCTCCTGATCGAGGCGCTGGCCGCGACGGTGGCCGCGTGATCGGGCTGGTGGTCGTGTCCCACAGCCGCGCGCTGGCCGAGGCCGCCGTGGAGCTCGCCCTGCAGATGGGCGGCGACGACCCGCCCGTGATCCGGGTGGCGGCGGGCGGTCCGGACGGCGACCTGGGGACGGATGCCACCGCCATCGCGGCCGCGATCGACGAGGCCGACGCCGGCGAGGGCGTGCTGGTGCTGATGGACCTGGGCTCGGCGCTGCTGAGCGCCGAGATGGCGCGGGAGTTCGTGGCGGCCCCCGAACGCGTGCGCTTGAGTGCGGCGCCGTTCGTCGAGGGGCTCGTCAGCGCCGTGGTGACGGCGGCCGGCGGTGCCGACCTCGACGCGGTCGCCGCCGAGGCGGAGACCGCCGGGGAGGCCAAACGGCGTCAGCTCGGCGCGGACGCCACGCCGTCCGGCCGCGAGCCCGCGGCATCCGCTCCCCCGGTCGAGGACGGGCTGTCGTTCGAGGCGACCGTGGTGAACCCCTCGGGTCTCCACGCCCGACCCGCGGCGACGTTCGTCAAGACCGCGTCGCGCTACGACGCCGACGTCCGCATCGCCGACCTCGACGCCGGCGGTGAGGAGGTCTCGGCGCGCAGCCTGCTGGCGCTCATGTCGCTGGGCGTGCACCGGGGCGCGCGGGTGCGCGTGCGGGCGACCGGTCCGCAGGCCCGCGCGGCGCTGGACGACCTGCGCGGACTCATCGAGGACGGCTTCGGCGAGCGCTGAGCCGCCGGCGCCCGCGGGACGTGCCGGGGACGCCGTCAGCGCGGCAGGCTCAGCAGGCGCCGCGCGAGGGACTCCTCGACGACGAGCTCGGTGATCAGTCCGGCGGCGAGCGCTCCGCGCAGCCCGTCCAGCTTGGACAGGCTCGACACGACGCAGAAGCGGCGCGGGATGCGGCGGACGGTGTCCAGGTCGGGGCCGCTGGAGCGGTTGTTCAGCTCGGGGATGTCGGATGAGCCGTCGACGCGGTAGAAGACCGTCGCACAGTCGCCGACGACGCCCTCCCGCTCGATGATCGACCGGTCGCGTTCGTCGAAGTAGTCGCCGCTGTAGACGTGGGACGGCACGTCGGCGTGCGGCGAGCCCAGGCCGAACACGAAGAGCCCCACCCGCTGCTGGATCTCCAGCACCGACCGCACCGAGCGCTCCCGCCACATCGCCTGCTTCGTGCGGGGGTCGTCGAAGAGCGCGGGCACGGGGAACTGGTGCACCGACGAGGACCACGCAGCGCCGAAGCGCGACAGGATCTCCCCCGCGTACGGGATGCCGGAGGTCCGGGGGTTGGCGGCGCCGTTCATCTGGACGATGTGGGTGTCGTGCACGTCCTTCGCCGCCATGTGGCGGGCGACGGCGGACAGCGTCGAGCCCCAGGCGATGCCGACGGTCATCGACGACTCGACGCGTTCGGCGAGGATGCGCGCCGCGGTGAGCGCGGTGCGCTCGAGGCGGTCCGCCTCGGTGGTGCGGGTGGGCGTGGGCACCACGTGCGCCATGATGCCGTAACGGTCGGCCACCCGCTGGGCCATCTGACCGCGCGCATCGTCGGGCGGGCTGATGGAGATCGTCACGAGCCCGACGTCCCGGGCGTGCTGGAGCAGACGCGACACGGAGGACCTCGAGACGCGCATCTCGTGCGCGATGGCATCCATCGTCAGGTCCTGCATGTAGTAGAGCTGTGCCGCGCGCAGGGCGTCGCGAGAGCGCTCCTCGGCCTGTGTCGTCATGGTCCCCCACCCTTTCCGATACGCCATTCTGCACGTTTGTTCAGGGGGCTTGCAACAACGTGCACGGGGGCGCATTCTGCTGGGGTACCGATAACGAAAGGTCGCAGTCGACATGTCGTCCCCCACCTCCCAGCTTCGCGCCGATGTGCAGGCGCTCCGCGACGCCGAAGACCTCGACGTCCTCATCATCGGCGGGGGCATCAACGGCCTCGCCACCCTTCGGGACCTGGCGCTGCAGGGCGTCAAGGTGGCCCTCGTCGAACGCGGCGACTTCGTCTCCGGCGCCTCGTCGGCGTCGAGCCACATGGTGCACGGCGGCATCCGCTACCTCGAGAACGGCGAGTTCCGCCTCGTGAAGGAGGCGGTCACCGAGCGCAACGACCTGCTCAAGACCGCCCCGCACTACGTCAAGCCGCTCGAGACGACGATCCCGATCTACAAGACGTTCTCCGGCATCCTCTCCGCGCCGTTCCGCCTGCTGGTGACGCACGGCCGCGGCAAGCCGAACGAGCGCGGCGCCCTGCTGATCAAGGTCGGGCTCATCATGTACGACACCTTCTCCCGCGACGGCGGCACCGTGCCCCGCCACAAGTTCCTCGGCAAGAAGAAGTCGCTCGCCGAGCTGCCGAAGCTCAACTCGGACCTCGCCTACACGGCAACGTACTTCGACGCGTCGATGCACGACCCGGAGCGCATCGCCCTCGACGTGCTGCGCGACGGCATCGAGGCCGGCGGCGGACGCACGCAGGCCGTCAACTACGTCTCCGCCGTCGGCGCCGACGAG
>VGAV01000150.1 GCA_016870695.1 Actinomycetota bacterium
CGTCCATGCGGGCGCCGAATTACATGTATTCGCGCCGGGCGCGCTCGAGGAGTGCGTCGATTCCTCCGCCTTCGGGCAGAAACGGATCATCATGAGCGAGACCCCTTCTCTCATCGAGCTGGACAAAGAGCGCCGTATGGGCGGCGACGGCACGATCGACCGCACGCGCGAACTGCGCCGTATCGACCTCGGCGACTTCGACGCGCGCCGCGAGGAGATCACCGACCAGCTCTGGGCCGCCGCCACCGACATCGGCTTCTTCCAGATCGTCAACCACAACATCCCCACCCAGGTCATCGATCGGGCGTTCGAGATGTCGCAGCGGTTCTTCGCGCTTCCTCGCGAGGTCAAGGACCAGTACCCGCTCCGGAAGCAGGACAATGCCGGTTACGAGTTCCGGTCGCAGGTGCGCCCCTCCATCGGCGTCCCCGACCAGAAGGAGTCGTATCAGGTGACCCTCCCCCACATGGGGGACCTGTGGCCGACGGAGGAAGAGCTCCCCGGCTTCCGCGAGGCCATCCTCGACTTCGAGCGGCGGTCCTGGGCGCTCGCGATGAAGGTGCTCTCGTGCTTCGCGCAGAAGCTCGCGTTCGACACCGACTTCTTCGAGCGCGCGCACGACCCCGCGTCGCCGAACTACCAGAGCACGCTCCGACTGCTGCACTACTTCGCTGTCCCGCCGGAGGCGCGCAGCGAGGACGCCCCCTGGCGTGCGGGTGCGCACACCGACTTCGACGTCCTCACGCTGCTGTATCAGCGCGACGGTCAGGGCGGGCTCGAAGTGCTGCCCGGCCGGGAGATGTCGACCGAGTCGTGGACCCCGGTCGAGCCGACCAGCGACTCGATCACGTGCAACATCGGCGACATGCTCATGCGCTGGAGCGACGACGCGCTGCCGTCGAACTTCCATCGCGTGCGCGGTCCCCGCGCCGGCGACAATCAGGACGCCCGGTACAGCATCGCCTACTTCGCGCAGGCGAACCGCGACGTGATGATGGAGAGCCCCAGCGGGGCCTGGGAGCCGATCACGGCCCGCGATTACCTGCTGGAGCGCATCCGCGCCAATTACGGCAGGTGAGCTGACGCCTCTCGGCGCCCCCGCACCTCGTGCGGGGGCGCCGTCGTTCACGCGTCCAGATCGCGGACGAGGGCACGGGCCGCCCGCACCGCGGTCACCGCGCCCGCGGACGTGACGTTCCCGACGACCGCGGTCGGCAGCACCCCGTTGCCCGCGACGTAGACGCCGTCGACGCCCCGGACCCGGCCGTCCGGGTCGACCACCGCGGTCTCGTCGTCCGCGAGGCCCGACCGGACGGTGCCGGAGTAGTGCAGCGAGGAGCCCGGCGGGAGCAGCAAGGTGTTGCCCACGGCATCCGGTCCGGCGATCGCCTCGAAGGCCGCGCGCTGCGCCCGGGTCGCCTGCTCGATGAGCGCACGGTCGGCGTCCGTGTAGTCGTAGTGGATGGTCGCTCGCGGCATCCCCAGGGCGTCCGTGTCGGCGTCGGAGAAGCTGATGCGCGAGGCTGCCCGCACCTCGGTCGGGACGTAGACGCTGATCCCCACCGACATCGCCTCGGCGCGGGAGAGGTCTTCGGAGTACATCGGGCCGATGCCGATCTGCCAGTGGAACGGCTGCGCCTCTCCGCTGTGCGGGATCCACAGGGAATCGCTCATCCACTCCCCCTCGCCCGGTATCGGCACCTCGACGTCGCCGAGGCGCTGCGGCTCGACGAACACGCGGCCCGTCACGAACGCATGCTCGTTCAGATAGCAGCCGAGGGCGGGCGGACGGATGCCGGAGGCGAAGAGCAGCTGCGGCGAGCGCAGGGCGTCCGCGGCCACGACGACACGGTCGGCGAGGACGACACGTCGTTCGCCGGTGCGCAGATCCTCCGTCTCCACCCCGGACGCCCGTCCTGCCTCGTGCACGATGCGACGGACGAGCGTGTCCGCGAGAAGGGTGACGGGGCTCTCCGGCGTGCCGAGACCCGGGAGGATCGTCGAGGGATCGGTGCGCCGCCGGTCGGCGTCATGAGAGGCGAAGACGCCCATCGGCATGACCTGCGGGTGGCGCCCCGGTGCGCAGACGGGACCGAAGGCCTCATCGAGCGCCTCCAGGACCGCCGTGCCCGCCGGGGTGGGGCCGAACCGATCGGTCGTGATGTGCAGGAGCTCGCGGACCCGGCTGTAGTCGGCATCCCAGTCCTCCGCGGCGGCCTCGGGGATCTCCGTCCCCCACGGCGTCGGGCAGGCGGCGGTCCAGTGCGAGCCCATCCCGCCGACGTTCCATGCGCTGGCCGCAGCGGGCATCTCGGCAGCGTCGTTACCGAGCGCGGAGAAGGTGTACAGCCCCGGGGTGGCGGAGGCGGCGCTCTCGAACGCCCCCGCGGTGGCCGCCCCGACGTACATCGACTGCACTCCGGCGGCGACATGTTCTCGATAGGAGTTCCGCGTGCCGGGATCACTGGCGCTGTGCAGGTGGCGGCCGGGCTCCTCCCCGCCGAGAGGGCCGGCCTCGATCATGGTGACGCGCGTTCCCGGTCGCCGCCGCAGGACCTCCCGGGCGACGATCGCCCCCATGATTCCGCTTCCCACGATGGCTACTTCGGTGCGCATGCGCCTCTCCTGTACGTGTCGATTCCGGACTGCGATCGACATTGTCACGGACGCCACCGGGGCTCGCGGCACCGAGGTTTCCGAGGTGTAACGGATGCCGCGCCGCGATGTCGTGAATGTAAATTCTATCAACAATTGAGGTTTTGCCTCTGAGTTGCATGCATACCCTGGTCACGCACGGCGCTCTGCCGCTGCCGACCCGACTGAGCTCCACCCGGCCCGCCCCCTCTTGCCCCGCTGGAAAGGTTCCTCATGCCCCCTGCTCCTCGCGCACGACGCGCACTGCTGACGACCGGCGCCGTCCTCACGGCCGCCGTCGTCCTCGCCGGCTGCGGCCGCTCCGCCGACACCGGATCCGCCGCTGCCGCTGACGTGACGATCGATGACTCCCCCGCGACCGGAACCATCGAGTTCTGGGCCGGTGGAGCCGACGGCGAGGCCCTCAAGGGCTTCCTCACCGCCTTCACCGACGACAACCCCGACGTGACCGTCAACATCACCTCGGTGCCCGACTCCGAGATCGACACCAAGATCACGGCGGCCATCGCCTCCGGCAGCGTCCCCGACATGACCTTCCTGTACTCGCAGACCCAGGCGAGCATGCTGGCAACGGACGCGTTCGCAGCCGTCCCGAGCGACCTGGTGGACGGCGACGACTTCTTCGACAACATGTGGCAGGCCGCCCAGTACGACGGCGCCGCGCACGCCGTGCCGTGGTACACGTACGCGCAGGCCCTCTACTACCGCAAGGATCTCGCGGAGGCCGCCGGCATCGAAGCGCCCGCCACGTGGGCGGACTACGCCGCGTTCTCCCAGGGCGTCCAGGGTCAGGGCGCCACCTGGGGCATCGGCTTGTCGGCCGAGTGGAACCAGTACAGCGCGCAGCAGTTCAACGACTTCAGCATCCAGGGAGGCGGCGCTCTCATCTCGGACGACCAGAAGAGCTGGACGCTGGACACCCCCGAGAACGTCGAAGCGATGGAGACCCTGATGGGTCTCGTCGCCGACGGGTACGCGTCGGCCGACGGCCCCACCTTCCTCGACACCACGCCGTGGTTCAGCTCCGGTCAGATGGCGTCGTACGTCACCGGACCCTGGTTCCCGGGCTGGCTCGACGAGGCCAACGGCGAGGGCTGGTCGGCCGACCACGTGGGCGTCGCCCTCCTGCCCGCCGGCCCCGGCGGCTCCACCTCAGCGCTCGGCGGCGGCAGCCTCGTGGTCCTCGACGACGCCGAGAACGCGGATGCCGCCTGGAAGCTCGTCCGCTGGATGTCCGAGCCCGAGACGCAGCTGGCCTGGTACGACACCTTCGGCAACCTCCCCGCCGTGGAGTCCGCCTGGGAGGACCCGGCGATCGCGGACGACCCGCTGCTGACGACCATCAAGGAGGCCATCCCGCTGGCATCCTCCGTTCCGGCCGTCCCCGGCTGGAGCCAGGTCGCCGCAATGCTCGGCGCCGAGATGGAGCGCGTCGCGCGCGGCCAGGCGACCGCCGCAGAGGTGCTCGCCGACGCGCAGGCCAAGGCCGATCAGATCGGGACGGGCGTGGAGTAGGAATGGTCACCGCCCTTCCGGTGCGGGTCGAGGCGGTCGCCGGCCGCCTCGACCCGGACCCCCGTCCGCCCGTCACCCGTCGAAGCCGTCGACTCGGCGCGGCCAAGGAGTCGCTCACAGCGTGGGCGTTCCTCACGCCGACCCTCGTCGTCGTCGCTCTCTTCACCGTCATCCCGGTGATCGCGGCCCTCGCCTTCAGCTTCACCGACGTCGGGTTGCGCGACCTGCGCGACCCTCTCGGCGTCGACGTCGTCGGCTTCGACAACTTCGCCGCGGTCCTCGCCGCCCCCGACTTCCAGCGTTCGGTCCTGAACACCGCGCTTTTCGTCGTCATCGGCGTTCCGGCGACGATGGCCTGCGGCCTCGCCCTGGCGATCCTGCTCAACACCGGCATCCGGCGCCTGCGACCCGTCTTCCGCGCGGCGATCTACCTGCCGGTGATCGCGAACATCGTCGCCGCGTCCATCATCTGGAAGTACGCCCTGTCGCTGGACGGGCCCATCAACGAGGCCCTGTCGAGCATCGGGCTTGTCGGCCCCAACTGGCTGGGCGACCCCGCCTGGGGGGTCACCAGCGTCATGCTGCTGACCGTGTGGCGCAACGTGGGAACGGCGATGGTCCTCTTCCTCGCCGGACTGCAGGCGATCCCGGAGGAGGTCTACGAAGCCGCGGCGATCGACGGGGCCGGAGCCTGGCGGCGCATCGTCCACATGACGCTGCCGCTGCTGCGCCCGACGACCCTGCTCGTCTCGGTGCTCATCACCGTCATGTACATGAACATCTTCGAGGAGCCGTACCTCCTCACCGGCGGCGGTCCGCTCGGGTCCACCCGATCGATCTCGCTCTGGGTGTACCAGCAGTTCGGGTTCGGCAACATCGCGGCCAGCATGGCCGGGTCGTTCGTCCTGATCCTCCTGGTGGCCGTGGTGAGCGTCGTGCAGTTCCGGATCCTGAGGCCGAAGCACTGATGCGTACCCGACACCTCACCAGCGCGTTGCTCTACACGGCGATCTCGATCGTCTGCGCGCTCATGCTCATCCCGTTCGCCCTGGTGCTCTTCGGCGCGTTCAAGAGCCAGGGCGAGTTCACCTCCGACCCGGGGGCCTGGCTGCCGCGCTCCTTCGGCAACGTCGACAACTTCGTCGCGCTCTTCGACCGCGGCTTCGGCACGTACCTGGCGAACGGCGTCATCGTCGCGGTGATCGTCGTCCTCGCCAACCTGCTGTTCGGCTCGATGGCCGGCTACGCCCTCGCGAAGCTGCGCTTCCGCGGACGCGGGTTCGTGTTCGTTATGGTGCTGGCGACGATGATGGTGCCGATCGTCGCGGTGTTCGTGCCGCAGTTCCTCGTCGCGGTGCAGCTCGGACTCGTGGACACCCTCATCGGGATCGCCTTCCCGATGCTGGTCCTGCCCATCTCGGTGTTCATCATCCGCCAGTTCGCCCACTCCATCCCCGAGGAGCTCTTCGAGGCGGCCCGGCTGGACGGCGCGGGGGACGTCCGCGTCTTCGCGACGATCTTCCTTCCGCTCCTCACCCCCGCCCTGGCGACCGTCAGCGTGCTCACCTTCCTCAGCGCATGGAACGCGTTCGTCTGGCCGCTCGTGATCGCGCAGTCCCAGTCGACGTACACACTGCCCGTGGGGCTCGCCATCGCCGCGCAGGCGAATCAGACGACCGAGTACGGCGTGCTGCTGGCCGGCGCCGTGGTCGTGCTCCTGCCGGTTCTCGTCCTCTTCCTGTTCCTGCAGAAGTACTTCGTCCAGGGCATCGCCGCGACCGGCATCAAGTGACCCCTCCCCCCGAAAGGACCCCATGATCTCCCGCTCCCGCGTCGCCCTCAATCCCATCCAGTGGACGAGCCTCCCGCCCGACCCCGCCGTGCCGGGCAGCAAGAGCCGCTGGCGCTACGGCGAGCCCTCGTTCCGCTCGGAGTACCCGGACGTGCTGCGGGCGGTCGCGGCAGCCGGCTTCGACGCGACGATGATGGAGGTCCTGGACACCCAGACCCTCCAGGAGTACGCCCGCATGATCGCCGACGCCGGACTGCGACCGGCCCCGGGATACGCATCGATCGGCCTGCCCGAGGATCACGGCCTCGATCTCCGGCCGGGCACGGCGGAATGG
>VGAV01000151.1 GCA_016870695.1 Actinomycetota bacterium
CGAACGAGTGGTACTCGATCTCCACGACCGGCGCGTCATCGTCGGAGGCCGTCGCGGCCAGTCCGTTCTCGAGGTTCCGCTTGCCGATGTAGCACCAGGGGCAGGCGATGTCACTCCACACGTCGATCTTGATGGCATCCGTCATGTCGCCTGCAACCCTCCTCGACGTCGAACTATTCCCGCAGCGGCATTCACCGGCCGGCGGCGTCCGGGGTGTCGACGGCGCCGCCGAATCGGCGGTCGCGCGACAGGTACAGGCCGATGGCGTCCCACAGGTGCGTGCGCCGGAAGTCGGGCCACAGCGTGTCGAGGAAGACCATCTCGGCGTAGGCGGACTCCCACAGCAGGAAGTTCGAGGTGCGCTGCTCGCCGCTGGACCGGACGAAGAGGTCCACGTCGGGCATGTCCGGCTGGTAGAGGTTCCGGCGGATGAGCTTCTCCGTCACCGCCGACGGCTTGAGCCGCCCCGCCGCGATGTCCTCGCCGATGCGGCGCATGGCATCCACGATCTCCACGCGCCCGCCGTAATTCACGCACATCGTCAGGGTGAGCACGTCGTTGCCCTCGGTCAGGCGCTCGGCGTGCTGCAGCTCCTTGATGACCGAGCCCCACAGGCGCGGCTTGCGTCCCGACCAGCGGATGCGCACGCCCCACTCGTTGAGCTGGTCGCGGCGACGATGCAGGACCTCGCGGTTGAAGCCCATGAGGAAGCGCACCTCGTCGGGCGAGCGCGACCAGTTCTCTGTCGAGAAGGCGTAGACCGACAGATGCTTCACGCCGGCCTGGATGGCGCCGGCCACGACGTCGAGCAGGGCCGCCTCGCCGGCGCGGTGGCCCTCGACGCGGGTCAGTCCCTGGCGGTTGGCCCACCGGCCGTTGCCGTCCATGACGATGGCGACGTGCTCCGGCACCGCCCCCTTCGGGAACGCCGGCGGGTACTCCGCGGTCCAGTCGACCGGGCGGTAGGGGACGGCGTCGCGGTGCGTGAAGGGCTTGGGGGTCATCGCCTCGAATCCAGGTGCGAGAGGGAGCGGATGCCGCGCTCGAGGTGGAACTGCGCGTACGTCGCGACCAGTCCCGAGGCGGCGGCGGTGGTGCGGTCGGGGGCGGCATCCACGATTTCCCACTCCCCCGCGATGAGGGCGCGGAGCAGGTCCACCGTGTCGCGCGCGACGCGCGGGGAGCCGGCCGGGGCGCAGGCCGCGCACACGACACCGCCGAGCTGGGCGAGGAAGAAGTCGTGGTCGCCGACCGTGCCGCACCGGGCGCACTCGCCCAATCCCGGGGCCCAGCCCGACAGCGCCATCGCGCGCAGTAGGTAGGAGTCCAGCACGCTGCGGGCGGCGTGGTCGCCGCGCGCCAGCGACCGCAGACCTCCCACGAGCAGGAGGTACTGCTGCGGGGTCGCCTCGGCCTCGTTCAGCCGGTCCGCCGTCTCCACCATCGCGCTCGCCGTCGTGTACCGGTCGTAGTGCACGGCGATGTCGGCGCCGTAGGAGCCGAGCGACTCGGCCTGCTGGACGATGTCGAGCGAACGGCCGCGGTACAGCTGCACGTCCGCGACCATGAACGGCTCCAGACGCGACCCGAAGCGCGACGATGTGCGGCGGACGCCCTTGGCCACCGCGCGGATCTTGCCGTTGCGGCGGCTGAGGAGGGTGACGATGCGGTCCGCCTCCCCCAGCTTGTGGGTACGCAGGACCACGACTTCGTCGCGGTAGGTGGGCACAGTCCATTATCGACCCGGGCTGCGGCGAGGGACCCGCGCGGCGCGCCTGTGCATCGGCAGGACGAACGGCCGCGGGCATGCCGCAGCCGTCTCCTCCGGGTACACAAGCCCCACTGCTCCTGCGGCGTCGCGCGCGGCAGCCCCACCGGTCCTGCAGACGCGCGCCTGCGGGCCCCCGAGCACCCGGCACGGGAGAATGGATGCCGTGAACCCGCCCATGCTCGTCATCCCGCTCTGGGCCGACCTCACGGCCGTCGCGCTCGGCGGGGTGCAGGGGGCGTTGTTCGCGTCCGGGTTCCAGGGCCAGCGGCGGCTGGACCTGCTGGGCGTCGCCATCATCGGGATCACCATCGGCATGGGCGGCGGCCTCATCCGCGACCTGCTGCTCGGGGTCCAGCCGGCGACGCTGCAGAGCAACTGGTACCTCCTCACCGCGACCGTCGCGTCGCTCGTGGGGATGCTGCTGTCCAACATCTTCCAGCGCCTCAACCGCATGATCGTCATGCTCGACGCGCTCGTCATCGGGCTGTTCGGCGCCTTCGGCACCTCCAAGGCGCTCGCGCTCGGCCTGCCTCTCGTGCCGGCCGTGTTCGTCGGCGTCATCGCCGCGGTGGGCGGCAGCGTCCTGCGCGACGTGCTGATGGGCCTGCCGGTCGCCATCATGCACGTCGGCTCGCTCTACGCCGTGGCGGCGGGAGGGGGATGCCTCGTGCTCGCGGTGGTCGCGTCGTTCGGCGTGCCGCTGCCCCTGGCCGCCGTCACCGGTCTCGCCGTCACGGCCGTCATCCGCGTGCTCGCCGTGATCTTCGACCTCTCGCTGCCCGAGCAGCGCAAGCTGTACCGTCGCAAGGTCGCGGTCGAGACCACCGGCATCCCGATCGTCCCGGGCGACGACTGAGGGGCCGGTCCGGGGTCAGCCGAGCGGGACGACCTCGTCGCCCTCGGCGATCGTGCCGCCGCCGTCGACGGGCAGGAGCAGGATGCCGAGCGTCGGCTCGGTCTGCGCGAACTCCGTCGTGAGCACCCTCAGCAGCCGCGCGTCGCGCACGCCGGTGTCCGGGTTGGCGGTGATGGCCGCACAGCGCTCGATCGGCTTCTGCACCTCGAACTCCACCTCGCCGATGCGGACGCGTCCGCGCCACTCGAGCTCGGCCCAGGGTGCGGCACCGGAGACGACGATGTTGGAACGGAACCGTCGGTCGTCCACGGGCGCGGGGACGGCGGCATCCAGGTCCTGCACCGACGCCGCGCCGTGCAGCGAGATGTAGCCCTGCGGACGGTCCTGGAAGCGCGCAGTGCGGCTGTCGCCGATCAGCTGCAGCGGCAGGATACCGTCGCGGTCGAGGAGCTTCGCGTCGGACGAGGTGCGGAGATAGGCGGTGACGGCCTCGGCGAGCCGTCGGCGTCCGTCCTCGTCGAGATCCGCCTCGACGTCGATGTCGTCGACACGGAGACGCAGCCGGTCCGTCGCGTCGTCGAGGGTCAGGGCGATGCGGGCGAGCGTGGGGAAGGTCATGAGCGCGAGCCCGCGGCTCTTCGGGAACGTCGCATCGTCGGGGTGATCGACGTCGGCGAAGGCGAACACCAGCGCACGGTCGCCCTGGACGCGACCGTCGGTCTGGACGACCAGACGCGGGCGGCGTTCGGGCGTGAAGCCCTTCACGGGGTAGCGATAGAGGGACTCGACGCGGATCACGGCCCCATCCTCGCACCCGCGGACGTCCGTCCGAGAACCGGTCGCCGGGAACGGCGATGCGCCGCCTCCCCGGAGGGCGGCGGCGCATCGGCGCGCTCAGACGGCGGCGAGGGCGCCGGAGGCCTGACGGGTGCGTATGGCGCGGTTGACGCCCGAGACGATCGCCTTCAGCGACGCCGTCGAGATGTCGCCGTCGATGCCGACGCCCCAGAGGCGCTGGTCGTCGACCTGCAGCTCGACGTACGCGGCCGCCTGGGCGTCGCCGCCCGAACTCAGCGCGTGCTCGACGTAGTCGTAGAGGGTGACGTCGAAGCCCTGCGCGCGCACGATCTCGAGGAACGCGGCCACGGGGCCGTTGCCCACGGCCGACGCGGGCTGCACGGCGTCGCCGTCGCGCAGCGACACGTCGAGGTGGACGTCGCCGGACATGTCGCTCGCGGAGCGCGTCGACAGCAGCTCGAACCGGCCCCAGCGCTGGTCGTCGTCCTGCGAGGGCAAGTACTCGTCCGTGAAGATGTCCCAGATCTGGCCGCTGGAGACCTCGCCGCCCTCGGCGTCCGTGCGCGCCTGCACGACGCCGGAGAACTCGATCTGCAGCTTGCGGGGCAGGTCGATCGCGTGGTCGGCCTTCAGCAGGTAGGCGACACCGCCCTTGCCCGACTGAGAGTTGACGCGGATGACGGCCTCGTACGAACGGCCCAGGTCCTTCGGGTCGATGGGCAGGTACGGGACGGCCCACTCGATCTCGTCGATGCTCTTGCCCTCGGCGGTCGCGCGGGCCTCCATCGCCTCGAAGCCCTTCTTGATCGCGTCCTGGTGGGACCCGCTGAAGGCGGTGAAGACGAGGTCGCCGGCCCACGGGCTCCGCTCGGGCACGGGCAGCTGGTTGCAGTACTCGACGGTGCGCTTGACCTGGTCGATGTCGCTGAAGTCGATCTGCGGGTCGATGCCCTGCGTCAGCAGGTTGATGCCCAGAGCGACCAGGTCGACGTTGCCCGTCCGCTCGCCGTTGCCGAAGAGGCATCCCTCGATCCGGTCGGCGCCCGCCAGATAGCCGAGCTCGGCGGCCGCGACGGCCGTCCCCCGGTCGTTGTGCGGGTGCAGCGACAGGATGACGTTCTCGCGGTGGTTCAGGTGGCGCGACATCCACTCGATCGAGTCGGCGTAGACGTTGGGCGTGGCCATCTCGACCGTGGCGGGGAGGTTCAGGATGACCTTGCGCTCCGGCGTCGGCTGGAACACCTCGAGCACCTCGTTGCAGATGCGCAGCGCGAACTCGAGCTCGGTGCCGGTGTAGCTCTCGGGCGAGTACTCGTAGTACACCTCGGTCTGCGGAATCGTCGCCTCGTACTTCTTGCACAGGCGCGCGCCCTCGAGGGCGATGTCCACGATGCCGTCCTGGTCGGTGCGGAATACGACCTCCCGCTGCAGCACGCTCGTCGAGTTGTACAGGTGCACGATCGCCTGCTTGGCGCCCGCGATGGCCTCGTACGTGCGGGCGATGAGGTGCTCCCGCGCCTGGGTCAGCACCTGGATCGTGACGTCGTCGGGGATCAGGTCGTCGTCGATCAGCTGACGGACGAAGTCGAAGTCGGTCTGGCTGGCGCTCGGGAAGCCGACCTCGATCTCCTTGTAGCCCATCTTCACGAGCAGGTCGAACATGACGCGCTTGCGCTCGGGGCTCATCGGGTCGATCAGCGCCTGGTTGCCGTCACGCAGGTCGACGGCGCACCAGCGCGGCGCGGTCTCGATGCGCTTGGACGGCCAGGTGCGGTCCGGCAGCTCGACGCGGATCTGCTCGTGGAACGGACGGTACTTGTGGACCGGAGCGGAGGTGGGCTTCTGGGTGTTCTTCATGATCTGTCGCTTCTGTGATTTCGTTCGGTGGGGCCGACGACGATCTCCGCGACGAGGAAGGCCCTAGAACGAGGACTCGTCGCGGCAGCTAAGAAGAAGGCCACCGAAGCGCATCCTGCGATCGTAGCAGCACCTCGGGCGGGGATCCCGCCCGGTCACGGCAGCAGGGCGACCTTGCCGCCGGGGTGTCCCGTCATGACGAAGCGCACCGCCTCGACCGCGTCGGCGAGCGGATACGTGCGCGCGACGGGGACCTCGAGGGCTCCGGATGCCGCCAGCTCGAGCACCCGCGCGCGGGCGATGTCGCGGAAGCGGGTGCTCTCCGGCCGCGACCCGGCGATCCACAGGAACCCGTCCTTCTCGGCGCGGGCGGGGTCGACGATCGTCACGATGCGGTCGCGGTCCGCGACCAGCTCCAGCGAGACGTCGATCGCCTCGTCGGTGCCCGCGGCGTCCCACGCGGCCGCGATGGGCGCCCCCGCGGTCGCCTCCTCGACGCGGTCGCGCAGCCCGTCGCCGTAGGCCACCGGGATGCCGCCGTACCGGCGGACGCGGTCGGCCGACTCCGCGGCATCCGGTCCCACCGTGCCGATCACCGTGACGCCGAGCGCCCGCGCCTGCTGCAGGAGGCTCACGCCCACCGCGCCGGACGCGGCGTGCAGCAGGACGGTGTCGCCGTCGGCGACACGGGTCACCTGGATCATCTCGGCGGCCGTCGTGCCGGCCAGCAGCAGGTTCGCCGCCTCGGGGTGCGAGAGGGTCGACGGCTTCGCGAACACGTCGCGGGCCGGGACCGTGAGCGCGGTGGCGTAGGCGCCCTGCACGCGGAAGGCCACGACCTCGTCGCCCTCCGCCAGCTCACCGGAACCGCCGACGGCGTCCGGGCCGACGGCGACGACCTCGCCGGACAGCTCGTAGCCGATGGGCACGGGGAAGGTCGCGCCCGGACGGGCCTGGGCGACGTGCTTGGCGTCAGCGGGGTTGATC
>VGAV01000152.1 GCA_016870695.1 Actinomycetota bacterium
AGCCCCCAGGACGGCGCGTCACCGGCCGAGATCGTGCAGGGGTTCCTGCGCGCGGGCTCGGGTCCGGCCGACGACTGGCGCACCGCCAAGCTCTTCCTCGCGCCCGGGGCGTCGTGGGACCCGCGCGCGCAGGTGACGATCGACCGGCTGGCCGACCGCCGCGCGACGGCCTCGGCGGACGGCACCGCCGTCACGGTCGACCTCGCGACCGTCGCACAGGTGGACAGCACGGGCGCCTACACGCCCGACACCAGCGGCACCACCGAGACGCTCGGCTTCGCCCTCGCCCTCGTCGACGACCAGTGGCGCATCACCCAGGCCCCCGACGGCGTCGTGCTGTACGAAGAGGTCTTCCCGGCCGTGTATCAGGCGGCATCCATCGCCTACTTCGACCCGACGTGGACCTCGATCGTCCCCGACGTCCGCTGGTTCCCGCGGGAGTCGGTGGCCAGCCGCATCGCGACCGCGCTCGTCGACGGTCAGCCCAGCACCTGGCTCGCCGGGGCCGTCGAGAGCGCGTTCCCCGAGGAGCTGTCGCTCGTCGGCCGGTCGGTGACCCTGACGACCGGCGGCGTCGCGCAGATCCAGCTGCCGCGCGCCGCCCTGGCACTGGACACCACCACTCTCGACCGCATGCAGACGCAGCTGGCGCGCAGCCTGGCCTCGGCCGGCATCGCCGAGGTGCAGATGACCGTCGAGGGCACGCCGGTGCCCGCCAGCGAGGTGCCGGTGCGCGGGCGCGTCGACCCGACCCCCGCCGTCCTGACCGAGGCGGGCGTATTCGGCGCGCTGTCCGGCGAGGAGGTCACCCCCTTCGGCGACCTCTCGGAGGCGATCGAGGGACTGGATGCCGCCTCGATCGAGCTCGAGGCCGATCGGAGCCTCGCGGCGGTGCGCACCATCGGCGGCACGGTCGTCAGCGCTCTGCCGGACGGGCGCACCTTCCTCCTCGACGAGCGTCCGGGCCTCGTCGACCCCTCCATCGACACCGAGGGGGCGATCTGGAGCGTGCCGCGCTCGTCGCCGGGGGAGCTGCGGGCCTACACGTCCGACGGCAACCCCCAGGCCGTCGGCAACGCCTGGCCGGACGCCTCCGAGGTCACCGCCTTCCAGCTCGCCCGCGACGGCAGCCGCGTCGCAGCCATCGTCACCGTCGCCGGGGCGCGCGAGGTGTGGCTCGCCGGCATCGAGCGGGAGGCGGGGCAGATCACGCTCGGACCCCCGCACGTGCTGTCCTTCAGCGAGGCTGGGGCGTTCGACATCGCCTGGCTCGACGACACGACCGTCGGCGTGCTCGCGCAGGGCGACAGCGGCACGCGTCTGCGCGAGATCGGCGTCGGCGGACGGGGCACGGATGCCGTGGCGCCCGAGGGCGCACGCTCGGTGGCCGGCGGCAGCACGAGCATCCGCGTGCTGGATTCGGAGGGGCAGCTCTTCAGCCGCCGCGGCAGCTCCTGGACCCTCGTCGCGAGCGACATCCGGCTGCTCGCCGCGCAGCAGGGCACCGCGTCCTGATCGCTCCTCCCCAGGCACCGGCTTGGGGGCTCCGTCCCCGGATGCGTCGGCAGGGCGAGCGGGGGAGGGATGCCACCGGCACCCTGGTCCGCATGACCTCACTCTCGGATCCCCGGACGGGCCGGTTCGCCGCCGCGCTGCGCGCGGCGGCGCAGGAGGCGCTGTCGTTCTGGCTGCCGATCGCCTGCGCGGGATGCGGGGCGCTGGACGTGCCGCTGTGCGCGGCGTGCCGCGCTCAGCTCGCCGCCCGGCCGTCGACGCGCCGGCTGCCCGGGGGTGAGGCCGTGCTGTGCGCCCTGCCGTTCTCGGGCGTCGTGGCGCGGTGCGTCCGCGCGCTCAAGGAGGAGGGGCGGACCGGTCTCGCCCGTGACCTGGCCCCCGCGCTGGCCGCGGTCCTCGCCGCGGTCCCGCCGACGGTGCTCGTGACCACCGTCCCGACGCGCGCCGCGGCGTTCCGGCGGCGCGGCTTGGTCGTCGTCGAGCTCCTCGTCCGACGGGCCGGGCGTCGCCCCGCCCGGGTCCTGCGCCTGCGGCGTGTCCCGCGCGATCAACGCGGCCTCGACCGGGAGGAGCGGCGTCGGAACCTCGCGGGCGCGCTCGTGGCGCGGGGGGTGCGCGGACGGGCGGTGGTCGTGGTCGACGACGTGGTGACCACCGGCGCGACCCTGGCCGAAGCCGTGCGGGCGCTCCGGGCCGCCGGCGCGGACCCCGTCCGGGCGGTGGCGCTGGCGCACACGCCGTCGCGCAGGGGATCGGGAGGTGAACAGCAGATGATTCCCACGTGACACCCCGGTGCCGCGCCACTAGCGTGGGAGGGACTGAAGGCGACGGATGTTCCGCCCTCTCCGGGCGGAACCCGGAACAAGGAGGTCACGGATGGACACCAACATCGTCGGCGTGGGAGTCGGTATCACCGATCGTTTCCGCTCGGTGGTCGAAGAGAAGGTCGGTCGCATCGAGCATCTGGCGCCCCGCGCCACCGTCCTCGAGGTCAAGGTGACGCACCGTTCGTACCGCAACGGCCGGATGGAGGACGACACCGTCGAGCTCACCCTCGACGGCAGGGGCCCCGTCGTGCGGGCCGAGGCCACCGACGCGGACAAGTTCGCCGCGCTCGACCTGGCGGTCGACAAGATCTCCGAACAGGTGCGGCGCGCGAAGGAGAAGCGCGTCGACGCCCGCAACCACCCCCGTGGCGCACGGTTCGAGAAGGGCACCGGCGAGCTGTCGGGCATCGACGTCGAGCCCGCCTCCGTCGATGTGCTGCGCGCGGTCGCGACCGGCGAGGTGCCCATCCAGTCGTCGGCCGAGGACGAGCAGGACTACTCCCCGGTCGTCATCCGCCAGAAGGAGTTCGACGCCGAGTGGATGACCGTCGAGGACGCCGTCGACCGCATGGAGCTGGTCGGCCACGACTTCTTCCTCTTCATCGACGCCCGCACCGATCACCCGAGCGTCGTGTACCGCCGCAAGGGGTGGGACTACGGCGTCATCGCCCTCGGCACGCAGGCGCCTCCGGCCGCGCAGGCCGCGAGCTGACGTAGACCGTCACGACGGCCCCCGTCCTCCGGGACGGGGGCCGTCGTCGTTGTCGCGGGGCTTGACGGAGACCGCGGGGCATCATGGATGCCGCGGGGCGTCTCTCGCGTCACAGGACGACGGGGGAGCGGTGGGATGTGCGAGCGGCGCCGTCCGCCTCGCCGGGCGAGAAGCGGGGCTCAGCCGTCGAACATGTCGCCGAGCAGGGAGCCGATGACGAGACCGCCGAGCATGCCGCCGACCATGTTGCCGCCGCCCATGCCGCCGCCGCGCGGGCGACCGCCCCAGCCGTTACCGCCGTAGCCGCCGTCGTTCCACTCGTCGGGACGGCCCTGCTGGATGTCGTTCTGCGCGAGCTGCAGCGCCTCAGCGGCCAGGCCGCCGGCGCGGCGGGCGGTCGCCAGCACGGTCTCGCGATCGTCCTCGGGGACCGGTCCCAGGGGGAGGCCAGACCGCAGGCGCTCGGCCTCCACGAAGCGGGTGCGGGCGTCGGCGCCGACCCAGCCGCGGTGGCCGGTGATCAGCCCGCGCGCGACCGCGATCTGCCGGTCCGCGTCGTCCACGGCGTGGTCGACCTGCTCCTGCGAGGGCACCGGGCGCGACGCGCGCTCACGAGCGGTGTCGAGGTCGGCGTTGGCCTGGCGCAGGGAGGACAGCGCCGCGAACGGGTCCGTGCGGGTGCCCGAGGCCGGCAGGGCGGCGAGCGCGCGCTCCAGGGCCGTCATGGCCTGGGCGACCGCGGGGGTCTGCGGGCCGCGGCGGGCCTCGACGAGGTCGCCGCGGGAGTCGTCGACGACGGCGGCGAGGGTGGACTCGGCGCGCAGGGCCTCGATCTCGAAGGTGTCTACGGCGTCCAGCAGCGACTCGGCGCGGCGGACCGCCTCCGTCGCCGCCTCCAGCGCCACCGACGCCTGCTCGCGCTGTCCGGCCTCCCGGCGCCGCTCGGAGACGCCCGCGGTGTGCACGGCGAAGTCCAGCAGCTGGTCGATCTCCTCGGGGTTGCCGCCGATCTGCTGCATCGCCGAGTCGCTGTAGCGGTGGGCGAGACGCTCGACGACCGCTCGGGCGTGCGGGACGCGCGCCGCGAGCTGCTCGCGGTCGGCGCGGACGCGGGCGAGGATCTCGGGCGCGCGGCGGACCGCATCGATCTTCGGCTGGAGGACGAGCGTGCGCTCCTCGAGGAGGTCCTCGGCCCACTCCGAGAGCTGGATGATGCGCGCGTTGCGGGTGCGCAACTCCTCGCGGGTGTCGGGGATCTCGTCGTGGTTCAGCTGGTGCAGGTGGAAGGCCTCGGCCAGGTGCGTGCGCACCGAGTCCAGAGCGGCCTTGAGGTCCTCGACGGCCTTGTCCCCGAGCTCCGCCCGGGCGAAGTCGAGCTCGTCGGAGGTGAGGCGCACCCGCTCGTCCGCCGCGACGATCGCCAGCTCGGCGCGTCGTGCCAGGTCGGCATCCGCGGCATCCTGCTCTTCGCGCTTCCTCTTGCCCCAGAACCCAGCCATGGCACGATCCTAGGCCGCGTACCCGGCGGCGTCGCCGAGTGTTCGCTGCGGGCGCGAACGCCGGAATACCGAAACCCGCCCGCTCGCAGGTCACGAACGGGTAACACGACTAACATGGCCCCCGGTATGCCTGTGGGCATGCCGGCGTCTGTGTGGACGCGACACCCGACAGATGGAGATGCTTCGTGGCCAATCCGCTCGAGAAACTGCTGCGCGCCGGAGAGGGACGCATCCTGCGACGGCTGCAGGGCGTGGTCAAGGCGACCGGCGCCCTCGAAGAGGACTACGAGCAGCTGACCGACGAGGAGCTGCGCAACGAGACCGTCGAGCTGCGTGCGCGATACGAGGCGGGCGAGACCCTCGACCAGCTGATGCCCGAGGCCTTCGCCGCCGTCCGCGAGGCGGGCAAGCGCACGCTCGGTCAGCGCCCCTACGACGTCCAGATCATGGGCGGCGCGGCCCTGCACCTCGGCAACATCGCCGAGATGAAGACCGGTGAGGGCAAGACGCTGACCGCGGCGCTGCCGGCGTATCTGAACGCCATCGCGGGCAAGGGCGTGCACGTCATCACGGTCAACGACTTCCTCGCGAGCTACCAGTCGGAGCTCATGGGCCGCGTCTACCGCGCGCTCGGCATGACCACCGGGACGGTCGTCGCGGGTCAGACGCCCGAGGTGCGCCGCGAGCAGTACGAGGCCGACATCACCTACGGGACGAACAACGAGTTCGGCTTCGACTACCTGCGCGACAACATGGCCTGGCGCAAGGAGGACCTCGTGCAGCGCGGGCACTTCTTCGCCATCGTCGACGAGGTCGACTCGATCCTCATCGACGAGGCGCGCACGCCGCTGATCATCTCGGGCCCGTCGTCGGGGGAGGCGAACCGCTGGTTCGCCGAGTTCGCCAAGCTCGCCCGCACGCTCGAGGCCGGCGTCGACTACGAGGTCGACGAGAAGAAGCGCACGATCGGCGTGCTCGAGCCCGGCATCGAGAAGGTCGAGGACTACCTCGGCATCGACAACCTCTACGAGTCCGCGAACACGCCGCTCATCTCGTTCCTCAACAACTCGATCAAGGCGCTGGCGCTGTTCAAGCGCGACACCGACTACGTCGTCATGAACGACGAGGTCATGATCGTCGACGAGCACACCGGCCGCATCCTGGTCGGCCGCCGCTACAACGAGGGCATCCATCAGGCCATCGAGGCCAAGGAGGGCGTGCCGGTCAAGGCGGAGAACCAGACGCTGGCGACCGTCACGCTGCAGAACTACTTCCGCCTGTACGACAAACTCTCGGGCATGACCGGTACCGCCGAGACCGAGGCCGCCGAGTTCATGTCGACCTACAAGCTCGGCGTCGTCCCCATCCCGACCAACAAGCCGATGGTCCGCAAGGACCAGGCCGACCTCGTCTACAAGAACGAGACCGCGAAGTTCGCCCAGGTCGTCGAGGACATCGCCGAGCGCCACGAGAAGGGCCAGCCCGTGCTGGTCGGCACGACGAGCGTCGAGAAGAGCGAGTACCTCTCGCGGCTGCTGGCCAAGAAGGGCATCCGCCACGAGGTCCTGAACGCCAAGAACCACGCGCGCGAGGCCGAGATCGTCGCGCGTGCCGGTCGCCTCGGCGCCGTCACCGTCGCGACCAACATGGCCGGC
>VGAV01000153.1 GCA_016870695.1 Actinomycetota bacterium
GTCGGCGAGTCGGGCTCGGGCAAGAGCGTCAGCTCCATGGCCGTGCTCGACCTGCTGCCGCGGAACAGCCGCGTCACGGGCAGCATCAAGGTGAACGGCCGCGAGGTGACCGGTCTGTCGACGTCGCAGATGCGGCAGCTGCGCGGACCGGAGGTCGCCGCGATCTTCCAGGAGCCGATGACGGCACTGAACCCGGTCCTCACGGTGGGCTCGCAGATCATCGAGGCGCTGCGCGCGCACACGCCGATCGCCCCGACGCAGGCGAAGGCCCGCGCGCTGGAGCTGCTCGACATGGTCGGCCTGCCCGACCCGGCGAAGGCGTTCGCGTCCTACCCGCACCAGCTGTCCGGCGGTCAGCGCCAGCGCGCCATGATCGCGCAGTCCATCAGCCTGGAGCCCGCGCTGCTCATCGCCGACGAGCCGACGACCGCGCTCGACGTGACGGTGCAGGCGGAGATCCTCGACCTCATCCGCGACCTCCGCGACCGCCTGGACTCCGCCGTCCTCCTCATCACGCACGACATGGGCGTGGTCGCCGACCTCGCGGACTGGATCGTCGTGATGAAGTCCGGCGACATCGTCGAGCAGGGGCCTGCGGCCCAGGTGCTCGGTGCGCCGAAGGACCCGTACACCAAGGAGCTGCTGGCCTCGGTGCCGCGCCTGGGCGAGACCCTCGAGGGTGCGAGCACCGTCGACGTCGTCGAGGCGCTGGCCACGGCCGTCGCCGAGGGCCCGGCCCGCACCGAGGCAATCGCCCTCGCCGCTGCCGCGCCCGAGATCGCCCACCCGGTCCTGCAGCTCGACAACGTCTCGATCGAGTACGGCAAGAAGGGGCGCGTCGCGGCCTTCCGTGCCGTCGACGACGTGACGCTCGGAATCGCGGAGGGCGAGATCGTCGGCCTCGTCGGCGAGTCCGGATCGGGCAAGTCGACCATCGGCCGCGCCGCGATCGGTCTGCAGCCGATCGCCGACGGCCGCCTCGTGGTCGACGGCGTGGACATCTCGAGCGGGTCGCGCAAGCTCATCAAGTCGCTGCGTCGCCGCGTCGGCATCGTCTTCCAGGACCCGTCGTCCTCGCTCAACCCGCGTCTGCCGATCGGCGAGTCCATCGGCGAGCCGCTGCTCCTGGCCGGCGAGGCCAAGGGGGCGGCGCTGGACGCGCGGGTGGAGAAGCTCCTCGACGAGGTGCGCCTGCCGCGCAGCTACCGCAACCGGTACCCGCACGAGCTGTCGGGCGGTCAGAAGCAGCGCGTCGGCATCGCCCGGGCTCTCTCGCTGCAGCCCCGGCTGCTCGTCGCGGACGAGCCGACGAGCGCGCTCGACGTGTCCGTGCAGGCCCGCGTGCTGGAGCTGCTGAGCGAGCTGCAGAAGGAGCACCGCTTCGCCTGCCTGTTCATCAGCCACGACCTCGCCGTCGTCGACGCGATGGCCGACCGCATCGTCGTGCTCAACCGCGGCAAGATCGCGGAGCAGGGCACCCGCGACGAGATCCTCCGGGCGCCGAAGGAGCCGTACACGCAGCGCCTCATCGCCGCGATCCCGGTGCCCGACGTGGAGGTGCAGGCGGCCCGCCGCGAGCTGCGCCATCAGCTCCTCGAGGGCGACGCGACGCGCTGACCGACGTCCGCACGAAGGGCGGGATCCTGTGGGGTTCCCGCCCTTCGTCGTCCCCTGCCGGGAGTGTCGCCGCGGGCCGGTAGACTGGCAGGGCCCGATTTCCGGGCGTCACCCAAAACTTCCTGGAGACCCTCCATGGCGCACGCCCTCCGTCCTGACCTCCGAAACGTCGCGATCGTCGCGCACGTCGACCACGGCAAGACGACGCTCGTCGACGCCATGCTCCGCCAGACCGGCTCGTTCGGCGACCACGCGCACGTCGAGGAGCGCGCAATGGACTCGAACGACCTCGAGCGCGAGAAGGGCATCACGATCCTCGCCAAGAACACGGCGATCACCTACAACGGCATCCACACTGAGGTGCCCGTGACGATCAACGTCATCGACACCCCGGGCCACGCCGACTTCGGCGGCGAGGTCGAGCGCGGTCTGTCGATGGTCGACGGCGTCGTCCTGCTCGTGGACGCGTCCGAGGGTCCGCTGCCGCAGACCCGCTTCGTGCTCCGCAAGGCGATCGAGGCCAAGCTCCCCGTCATCCTCCTGGTCAACAAGACCGACCGTCCCGACGCGCGCATCGCGGAGGTCGAGGAGGAGGCGCACGACCTCCTGCTCGGTCTCGCGTCCGACCTCGTCGACGACGTGCCCGACCTCGACGTCGACGCGCTGCTCGACGTGCCGGTCGTCTACGCCTCCGGCCGTGCGGGCGCGGCATCCCTCACCCGTCCCGCGAACGGCGCCCTGCCCGACAACGACGACCTCGAGCCGCTGTTCGCGGCGATCCTCGAGCACGTGCCGGCCCCCTCGTACGACGACGAGGCGCCGCTGCAGGCGTGGGTCACCAACCTCGACTCGAGCCCGTTCCTGGGTCGTCTCGCCCTGCTGCGCGTCTTCAACGGCACGCTCAAGAAGGGGCAGACGGTCGCCTGGGTGCGTTCCGACGGCACCACGAGCAACGCCCGTGTCACCGAGCTGCTGAAGACCCGCGCGCTCGAGCGCTTCCCGGCCGAGGACGCCGGCCCCGGCGACATCGTCGCCATCGCGGGCTTCCCCGACATCACCATCGGCGAGACCATCGCCGACCCCGAGGACGTCCGGCCGCTCAAGGCGATCACCGTCGACGACCCGGCCATCTCAATGACGATCGGCACCAACACCTCGCCCCTCATGGGCAAGGTCAAGGGCCACAAGCTCACCGCCCGCATGGTCAAGGACCGCCTCGACCGCGAGCTCATCGGCAACGTCTCGCTCAAGGTCGTCGACATCGGCCGTCCCGACGCGTGGGAGGTCCAGGGCCGCGGCGAGCTCGCGCTGGCCATCCTCGTCGAGAACATGCGCCGCGAGGGCTTCGAGCTCACCGTCGGCAAGCCCCAGGTGGTCACCAAGCGCGGAGAGGACGGCAAGCTCAAGGAGCCGTTCGAGCACCTGACCATCGACGCCCCCGAGGAGCACCTCGGCGCGATCACCCAGCTCATGGCCGCCCGCAAGGGCCGCATGGACAACATGACCAACCACGGCACCGGCTGGGTGCGCATGGAGTTCGTCGTCCCGTCGCGCGGCCTCATCGGATTCCGCAGCGAGTTCCTCACGATCACCCGCGGCACCGGCATCGCCAACGCCATCTCGCACGGCTACGACGACTGGGCGGGCTCGATCACCACGCGTCAGAACGGCTCGATCGTCGCCGACCGCATGGGTGTCGTCACGCCGTTCGCCATGATCGCCCTGCAGGAGCGCATGAGCTTCTTCGTGCAGCCGACCGAGGAGGTCTACGAGGGCATGGTCATCGGCGAGAACTCGCGCGCCGACGACATGGACGTGAACATCACCAAGGAGAAGAAGCTCACGAACATGCGTTCGTCGACCTCGGACTCCTTCGAGTCGATGACCCCGCCGCGCGTGCTCACGCTGGAGGAGTCGCTCGAGTTCGCCCGCGACGACGAATGCGTCGAGGTCACGCCCGAGAAGGTCCGCATCCGCAAGGTCGTGCTCGACGCGACCGAGCGTGGGCGCGCCGCCTCCCGCCTCAAGCGCCAGGATGCGAACGCGTAAGCGTTCCGCACCCCGACGGCCCCGCACGCTTCGGCGTGACGGGGCCGTCGGCGTGTCGACGGGGTGTCGCGGGACGCACCCGCCGACCGGGGGCGGTCCCGCACGGTGTCGATCAGCGGGACTCGACCACGCAGACCGCGCTCATCCCGGGGGTGAGCGCCTCGAAGACGTGCGGGACGTCGCCGGCATACGAGAGGTAGTCGCCGGGGGACAGCTCGAACGGCTCGTCGGCGGGACCGGCCAGACCCCGCCCCGAGACCATGACGAGGTGCTCGATGGTCCCTCGGGGGTGCGCGTCGGACCGGCGGGGCGTGCCGGGCTCGGCGGAGAGCAGGTAGATGTCGCGGCGTGCGTGCGGTGGGCTGGCCGACAGGAGGACCGCGATGTAGTCGGATGCCGAGGACGCGACCGCCGTCGACGCCTCGCCCGCGCGGATCAGGGTGGGGGAGTGGACGCCCTCGTCGACGAAGTCGGCGAAGGGGATCTGCAGAGCGGTGGCGAGCGCCCACAGCGTCTCGACGCTCGGATTGCCGCCGCCGTTCTCGAGCTGCGACACGGTGGCCTTCGCCACGCCGGCGCGGCGTGCGAGCTCGGACACGCTCAGGTCGCGCCGCTCGCGCTCGCGACGCAGGGTCGAAGCGATGCGGTCACCGAGGTCCGTCATGCGTTCATTATGCCCGTCGATCGTTCGACTTGACGAACGACCCTCAATCGTTCACCATGATGCGCATGCGTTCGTTCTCCCGAACAGCCGAGGGGGCTGCGACCCGGCAGGGGCTCGCGGTGGCTCTGGCCACCAGCGCGTACGGCATTTCGTTCGGGGCTCTGTCGGTGGCATCCGGTCTCGACGTCTGGCAGACCTGCGTGCTCAGCCTGCTCATGTTCACCGGCGGATCGCAGTTCGCGTTCGTCGGTGTGATCGCCGCCGGGGGAGTCGCCGCCGCCCCGGCGGCCATCGCCTCCGCGACCCTGCTCGGCGTCCGGAACGCCGCCTACGCGATGCGGATGGCGCCCCTCCTCGGGGGCGGGCCGTGGCGGCGAGCGGCGGCGACGCAGTTCACGATCGACGAGTCAGTGGCCGTGGCGCTCGCGCAGGACGCACCGCGTGCGCGCCGGGTCGGATTCTGGGTGACCGGCATCGGCATCTGGGTCGGGTGGAATCTCTCGACCTTCGCGGGAGCACTCCTCGGCGACGTGCTCGGCGATCCCCGGGCATACGGTCTCGACGCGGCGGCGGCCGCCGCCTTCCTCGCCCTGCTCTGGCCTCGCCTGCGCGGCCGTCAGCCGCTGGCCGTCGCCGTGGGGGCCGCGATCGTCGCCGCCGCCCTGACTCCGCTGCTGATGCCCGGCATCCCGGTCATCGCCGCCGCGGCGGTCGCCGTGGCCGTCGGGCTGTTCGATCCCCGCCGCCCCACCGTCGCCCCCGTCGGGACGGCGGAGGAGAAGGGGATGCCATGACCCTGTGGACCGCGGTGCTCCTGGCATCCATTCTCTGTGTCGCGCTCAAGGCCGTCGGGTACCTCATTCCCGCGCGCGTGCTCGAGGCGCCGCGACCCGCGCGGATCGCGGACCTGCTCACGGTCGCGCTGCTGTCGGCGCTCGTCGTGGTGCAGACGCTGGCCGTGGGGGCGGCCGTGGTCGTGGACGCGCGTCTGCCGGCCGTGGGGGTGGCCGCGGTGCTGCTGTGGGCTCGGGCGCCGTTCCTCGTCGTCGTCGCGGCGGCGGCGGTCACCGCCGCACTCCTCCGACTCTGGGGATGGGCAACCTGAGCCGCGCCTAGACTGACCCGGTGAGTTTCGGGTTGTCACGCGTCCTCGGCTGGCTGATGGCCGCCGTGATCGGCCTTTTCTACGGCGTCGCGGCGACCGTCGGGCATGCCTACCGGATCGGCTTCTTCCCGCTCGGGCTGCTGCTCGCCACCGTCGGCACCGCCGCCCTGCTGATCGCCCTGCGGACCCTCACCCGCGACCGTGTGAACGCGCTGGCCGGCGGCATCGGCGTCGTCGCGGCGACGTTCGTCTTCTCACAGGTCGGACCCGGCGGGTCGGCCATCGTCGCCGCCGCCACGCCTGACACCGAATGGATCGCCGTGGCCTGGACGATCATCGGTCCGGTGCTGGTCGCGCTGGTCGCCGCCTGGCCCGACCTGTCGCACCTGCGCGCCACGTCTGCGCCGCCCGAGCGCTGACGGGCCGTCGTTTCGATCCCGTGCGCGGAGTCGGCGCAGATGTACGCGCGGGGCGCCGGCCGCGCGTTCACGCCACCTCCGCGCTGGCTGGTCTCCTGGCGCTGAGTTGGCGCAGATGTACGCGGGGGCGGCCTCGTGGCGTGCATATGCGGCAAGTCAGCGCCACGGGGGTGCGGCGGCGTGGGGGTGGGCGTCGCGGGGGCGAGGATCATAGGTCACGGGGCGTCCGCGGAGGCCGGCGGGCCCGCGCGTCTAGACTGGACGGGTGACTTACGTGATCGCCCTCCCGTGCGTCGATGTCAAGGACCGCGCCTGCATCGACGAGTGCCCC
>VGAV01000154.1 GCA_016870695.1 Actinomycetota bacterium
CCACATGAGCGATCCGCCGCGGCGGTGGTGCAGGCCGCGGTGGTCCTTCTCGCGGGTGCAGATCTCTCCGCGACGCCGGCTGAGGCACAGGCGGCGGGCGGCACCGGGCAGAGCGGCGAGAGAACGTGTCACACGACGATTCTCTCCTCCCGGGGGCTACGCGGCGCCGGCCTCGCGACGGGGCGCGACGTCGGGCGCCGGACGCTCGACCGCCGGCGCGGGCGCGTCCGCGACGGGTGGTCGACGGCGGCGGGGCCGCAGCGGCGGCAGGTGCGCGATGCGCACGGGACGGTTGGGTCCGGTGGGGGTGGGGTCGGCGGTCATCTCCGACCACCACCGGTGCGACTGTGCAGCATGTCGTCCTCCTGGTCCTTCGACCATGCGCCAGGGAGGGGCTGCGGCCGAGGGGGTTGACAAGCGGCGCACACCGAGCGGTCGTATACCCTCCGGGGGTATCATGGATGCCATGCACGGGTACGAGGGACGCAAGGACGAGCTGCTCAAGCGGCTGCGCCGCGCCGAAGGTCAGGTGCGCGGCATCGCGCGCATGATCGAGGAGGACCAGTACTGCATCGACGTGCTGACGCAGGTCTCGGCGGCGACCAAGGCGCTCGAGACCGTCGCCCTGTCCCTGCTCGACGACCACCTGTCGCACTGCGTCGCCGAGGCGGCCGCCCAGGGCGGGCCGGTCGCCGAGGAGAAGCTGCGCGAGGCGAACCAGGCCATCGCCCGCCTCGTCCGTTCCTGACCCCCGAGGAGATTCCCATGACCGAGACAACCCGTGAGCTCCGCGTCGAGGGGATGACGTGCGACCACTGCGTCCGTGCGGTCACCGCCGAGCTGTCCGCGGTCGAGAACGTGGCCGCCGTCGCGGTGGACCTCCGAGCCGGGGCGACCTCCGTCGTGCGCGTCACGACCTCCGGACCCGTCGATGACGCGGCCGTGGCGGCCGCGATCGACGAGGCCGGCTACACCCTGGCCTGAGTCCTCCGCCGGGGCGTCAGACGCGCCGGCGCAGGACAGCGTCCACGGCCGCGTGGAACGTGAGGTGCTGCGCGACCTCGACCGCACGGTCGTAGCGCGGACCCCCGAGGGCGACGAAGATCGAGCCGACGACCTCGACGTACCCGACGATGTAACCCCCGCTGGCCACCTCGTAGAGGTCCAGATCGACGCGCGTCCAGGGGATCTCCGTGACGGCGGGGACGACCTGCGCCGACGCGGCGGCCTTGCGCGAGACCTTCGAACCCTGACGACTGAGCGGTGCTTCCATGACCATGTGAGATCTCCTTGCGTCAGGGGGAGACCTCAGGATGCGCGGGAAACGTTCGCACCGCTCCGGGCTTGACGACCGGGGGGTCAGGCGGTAGCGCGCACCGGACGGCCCCGCCGGGGACGCTCGTCCGACACCCCGAACGGCTCCGCGCCGGCCGCGAGCTCGCCGACCTCCGCCAGCCACCGCAGATCGGCCTCGAGCCGAGCACGCCGCGCCGCCCGCACGATCGCCACCGTGGCGGCATCCCCCTCCGCCGCCTCGGCGACCCGGGCGAGCTCCGCCTCGACCGCCGCCCGTTGCTCGGACAGGATGCCGTCCACGTCGGCACCGGGGAGGGTCACGGCCAGCGCGATCTTCAGTGCCGTCTCATCGCGCCCCTCGGGCAGCGAGGGTGTCGCGAGCCAGTCGCGCACGACGGTGGAGCCGGCGGGGGTGAGGCCCCACAGCACATGGCCCTCGTCGTCGATCCCGCGCCCCTCGGCGAGCCCGTCGCGCTCGAGTCGCTCGAGGGTGGTGTACACCTGCCCCACGTTGACCGCGCTGCCGGTGCGCCGCGTGTACTCGGCGCGCAACTGCGACCCGTAGCAGGGCGCGAGCTCGAGGATCGCGAGCAGGCTCTGGCGCACCGTCATGCGGCCTCCGGTCCGGTCGGGGAAAAGACTCACCGAGTATATGGTTCCACTCCCCCGCGCCCGCCACGGCGCGCCCCGGGGGTTGTCTCGACGCCGAGAAAGCCCTCGCCGAGCGGCTCCGGGCCCGGCGTAGCATGTGGTCTGACCACACAACGGACGGGCGAACGGAGACGACACGTGGAGTGGCTGGACCCTCTTCTCCTGGCACGGTGGCAGTTCGGACTGACCACCCTGTACCACTTCCTCTTCGTGCCCCTCACGCTCGGGATGTCGCTCATCGTCGCCGTGTTCCAGACGGTCTGGTACCGCACCGGCGACGTGCGCTGGCTGCACCTCACGCGGTTCTTCGGGAAGATCTTCCTCATCAACTTCGCGATGGGCGTCGTCACCGGCATCGTGCAGGAGTTCCAGTTCGGCATGAACTGGTCGTCCTACTCCCGCTTCGTCGGCGACGTGTTCGGCGCCCCGTTGGCCTTCGAGGGCTTGATGGCGTTCTTCCTCGAGGCGACGTTCATCGGGCTGTGGATCTTCGGCTGGGACAAGCTCCCCCGCCTCGCCCACCTCGCGAGCATCTGGATCGCCGCCCTGGGCGCGACGTTCTCTGCGTACTTCATCCTCGCGGCGAACGCCTTCATGCAGAACCCGGTCGGCTACGAGATGTCGGCGGACGGATCGCGCGCCCAGCTCGTCGACTTCTGGGCGATGCTGACCAACCCCGTCGCCCTCGCCGCGTTCCCCCACACGATCTTCGCGGGCTGGATGTTCGCCGCCATGGTGGTCGTCGCCGTCTCGGCATGGCACCTCGCCCGCAACCAGAACGTCGAGCTCATGCGCAAGACGCTGCGCTTCGGCCTGTGGTCGACGGTCGTGTCGTTCGTGCTCGTCGCCCTCGCCGGCGACCAGCTCAGCCTCGTCATGGTGGCGACCCAGCCGATGAAGATGGCGGCCGCCGAGGCGACCTTCAACACGGTGTGCGGTCAGGACGCCTCGTTCTCGATCTTCACCCTCGGCACGCCCGACGGCACGAGCGAGCTGTTCTCGATCCGCGTGCCCTTCCTCCTCAGCATCCTGTCGACGCACTCCCTCGACGGCTGCGTCGAGGGCATCAACGACCTCAACACGCTGTACGCGCAGAAGATGTTCCCGCAGTTCGCCGACCAGGTGGACGGCAACTTCGCCCCGGTGCTGTGGGTCACCTACTGGGCCTTCCGCTGGATGATCGCCCTCGGCGGCCTCGCCGCCCTCGTCTGCGTCGTCGGCCTGTGGGTGACGCGCAAGAAGGCGACCCGCCCGGTCGCCCCGTGGATGTGGCGCGTCGCGATCTGGGCCGCCCCGCTGCCGATGATGGCGAGCCTCGTCGGGTGGGTGTTCACCGAGATGGGCCGTCAGCCGTGGATCGTCTTCGGACTCATGCTGACCGAGGACGGCGTCTCGCCGAGCGTCCCGGGCTGGACCGTCCTGCTCTCGCTCGTCGCCTTCACGCTCGTCTACCTCACGCTCGCGATCGTCGAGTTCGGCCTCATCAAAAAGATGGCCCAGAAGGGTCCCGACCCGCTCCCGGACCCGGATGCCGCGCGCGAGCCGGACTCCATCGAGAACACCCCGACGACGGTCTACTAGGAGGACGCCATGGATCTCGCTCAGCTCTGGTTCTGGATCGTCGCGTTCCTCTTCGTCGGCTACTTCGTGCTCGACGGCTTCGACTTCGGCGTCGGCATGTCGCTGCCCTTCCTCGGCAAGGACGACATCGCGCGCCGCCAGGTCATCAACACCATCGGCCCCGTCTGGGACCTCAACGAGACGTGGGTCATCGTCGCCGGCGCGGCCCTGTTCGCCTCGTTCCCCGAGTGGTACGCGACGCTGTTCAGCGGCTTCTACCTGCCGCTGCTGGTGATCCTGCTCGCGCTCATCGCCCGCGGCGTCTCGTTCGAGTACCGGCACCAGCGGGACTCCCTCCGGTGGAAGCGCACGTTCGACCGCATGATCGTCGCCGGCTCTGCGCTCCCCGCCTTCCTCTGGGGCGTCGCCTTCGCGAACATCGTGCAGGGGGTCCCCCTTGATGCCGATCACGAGTACGCCGGCACGGTGCTGACCCTGCTGAACCCCTACGCGCTGCTGGGCGGCCTGACGACGCTCCTGCTGTTCTTCGTCCACGGCGTGTACTTCGTCGCGTTGAAGACCGACGGCGAGGTGCGGACCGCCGCCCGCGCCCTGGCCAAGCGGGCGGGCGTCGTCACCGTCCTCGTCGCCGCGGGGTTCCTGCTCTGGACCGTGGCGCGCGCCGCGGGAGCCGAGGCGCCCCTGCTGCCGGCCGTCGCCGGCGCGGCCGGGCTCGCCGCCCTGGCCCTGATCGGGTCCGTCCTGGCCAACCTGCGCGACCGCGAGGGGACGGCCTTCACGCTCGGCGCGATCACGATCGTCGCCGCGGTCGCGACGCTGTTCTTCGCGCTGTTCCCGAACGTCATGCCCTCCACCCTCGCCCCCGGGTCGGGCCTCACGATCGACAACGCCTCCAGCTCGGACTACACCCTGACGATCATGAGCTGGGCGGCGCTCGTCTTCCTGCCGCTCATCCTCGGTTACCAGGCGTGGACCTACTGGGTCTTCCGCACGCGTGTCACCCGCGCGCGCATCGAGAAGGCGGCGCTCGTCGCCCACTGAGGGGCGGGGTGTCTGAGAGGATCGACGGCGTGACGGGCGCGGGTGCGGAGGGGGATGCCGCCGACGCACCGCCCCGCGAGCGGATGCGTCCCGTCGATCCCCGTCTCGTGCGGTATGCCACCGCGGCGCGCGGGTTCCTTGCGACGACCGCCGCCATCGTCCTGGCCCAGACCGGTGTCGTCGTCGGCGTGGCCTGGGCTCTGACCGCAGCCCTGGTCGGCGCGATCGACGGGCGGCCGCCGGTGGAGCTGGGCGGATACATCGGGGTGGCGGCATCCCTGGTCCTGGTGCGCGGCCTGCTCATCGTCGCGTCCGAGCGCGTCGCGGCCCGGGGGGCGGCCGCCGCGTCGATGCAGCTGCGCGCCCGCCTGACCGAGGCGGTCGCCGTCCTGGGGCCGCGGTGGCTGAGCAGCCGGAACGCCGCGTCGCTCTCCCTGACCGCCGGGCACGGACTCGACGCCCTGAACGCCTATTTCGGGCGTTACCTCCCGCAGCTCGTGGCCACGGCGATCACGATGCCGATCCTCATCGGCGCGATCGCCCTCGCCGATCCCCTGTCGGGCCTGACGGTGGTGCTGACCATCCCGCTCATCCCGATCTTCATGGTGCTGATCGGCCTGGCCACCCGCGCGGTGCAGCAGCGGCAGTACCGGACGCTCGGGCGGCTCGCCGCGCGGTTCTCCGACACGGTCGAGGGGCTCGGCACGCTGAAGGCGTTCGGCCGGCAGCACCGCGCGGCCGACGCGATCGAGACCGTCACGCGGGACTACAAGCGCGAGACGATGTCGGTGCTGCGGGTGTCGTTCCTCTCCGGCTTCGCCCTCGAATTTTTGGCATCCATCTCGGTCGCCATCATCGCCGTGACGATCGGCTTCCGGCTGCTGTCGGGCGACCTCGACCTCCTCGTGGGGCTGTTCGTGCTGCTGCTCGCCCCCGAGGCCTACCTCCCGCTGCGTCAGGTCGGGGTGCAGTTCCACGCGGCGAGCGAGGGCGTCGCGGCCACCGACGAGATCTTCGACGCGCTCGACGCGGCGCGCGCGACGACGGCCCCGGACGCCGCGGCCCCGACGACCGGCCGGACGCTCTCGCTGCACGACGTCCGCGTGCAGCGCGGAGCGCACCCTCTGCGGCCGATGTCGCTGACGGTCGGGCCGGGAGAGGTCGTCCTGTTGAGCGGGCCGAGCGGTGCGGGCAAGTCCAGCCTGCTCGCCGCGGTGCTCGGCTACGCCGCCTACGACGGAGAGATCCGCCTGGACGGAACGCCGGTCGGGCACGCGCGGGCGGGCGTGGCCTGGGCGGGGCAGCGTCCGGGCCTGGTGACCGGGACGGTCGCGGACAACGTCGCCCTGGGCGCCGCCGCCCCCGACGACGCCGCCGTGCGCGCGGCGCTGGACGACGCCGGAGCGGCCGACGTGCTCCCGGCGACACCGCTCGGCGCCGGAGGCGCGGGGCTGTCCGGCGGACAGGCGCAGCGCGTCGCCGTCGCCCGCGCCCTCTACCGCGCCCGCACCACCCCGGCGCGGGTCCTCCTCCTCGACGAGCCCTCCAGCGCCCTGGATGCCGCCACCGAGGCGCACCTGTGGGCGACCCTGCGGCGCGAGGCCGACGCCGG
>VGAV01000155.1 GCA_016870695.1 Actinomycetota bacterium
CGCTCGAAGCGTCCTCCCCGCCCGTGGGTGAGGAGCACGACGGCATCCACCGAGGCCAGTCCCATGCCGCGCACGATGACGTCCGCGCCCGGGGTCAGCCCGCGGAGGTCCGCGTCGGCGGTGAACGCCGGGGGGATGTAGACCAGGTCGTGGCGGGCGGCCGCGGCGAGCAGCTCGCGGGTCTCGCCCTCCGGGTCGCGCCCGTTGTGGCCGAGCGCGTACACGACGACGTCGGCGGGCAGACGGATGCCGTCGGCCAGGGCCACCTCGTAGCCGTCGAGCGACTGGTCGACCCACTGCACCGTCCCCTGCTGCCAGCGCACCTCCACTCCGGGCGGGGCGATGGCGACCGTGCGGCGCCAGAACCAGTCCAGGTAGGCGCTTTGCAGCCGCCGGGTGGAGAAGCTGTCTCCGCGCAGCGCGCGGAGCTCGGCATCCAGGTCGGGATCGTCGATGCGCGCGTCGGGGATCGCTCCGACGCGGACCCGCTCGGCCCACTCGATGAGCGACGGACCGGAGCGCGCCGGTCCCGCGATGGTGGAGGTCTCGTCGGTGAAGACGGTCACGTCGCGGGCCATCGAGTTCAGCTTGAGGAGGGACGACTGCTCGCGGCGCCAGATCCGGCCGGCCCCCGGCGGGTAGGGGTCGACGAGGGTGAGGCGCAGCGGCCATCGCGCAAGCCCTCGTGCTCGAGCCCGACGTCATCGTGCTCGACGAGCCGACCTCCGCGCTCGACGTCACCGTGCAGGCCGGGGTGTTCGACGTGCTCCGCCGCCTGCAGCGCGAGCGCGGCCTCACCTACCTCTTCGTCTCGCAAGACCTCGCCCTCGTCCGGCAGATCGCCGACACCGTCTCGGTGCTGAAGGACGGACGGGTCGTCGAGGCCGGCCGCGTCGCCGACGTGCTCTCGCACCCGCGCGAGGAGTACCGGGCGGTGGCGCGGCAGCGGTGAGGGCGGCGCGGGCGGCTGTTCCTACGATGAGGGACGTGACGACCCCTCCGCGCCTGGGCCCGCTGTACCTCGCGGGCTTCACCACCGCGTTCGGGGCCCACGGCGTCGCGGCCGCGCTCGGCACCGAGACCGACGAGATCGGCCTCACGTTCTGGGGCCTGGGCCTCATCCTCGCGCTGTACGACATCGCGGAGGTCGTGCTCAAGCCCGTCTTCGGGGCGCTCAGCGACCGCATCGGGATCAAGCCCGTCGTCGTGGGCGGTCTGCTCGTGTTCGCTGCGGCATCCGTCCTCGGGGCCCTCGCCGGCACACCGGTGCTGCTCGCGCTCGCCCGGCTCGCACAGGGCGGCGCAGCGGCGGCGTTCTCGCCGGCATCGTCGTCGGCGGTCGCGCGTCTGGTCGGACCGGCGCAGGCCGGGCGGTACTTCGGCCGGTACGGCTCGTGGAAGAGCCTCGGATACGCGGGCGGACCGCTGATCGGTGGCGCGCTTATCCTGTGGCTCGGGCTGCCGGCGCTGTTCGCCGCACTCGCGCTCCTCGCGGTGGTGGCCGCAGCCACCACGGCGTGGGGCGTGCCCGCGCTCCCCGTGCTGCCGAAGCAGCGCGTCACCGTCCTGGAGCTGTTCCGCCAGTCCACGGCGCCGGCGTTCCTCGGCCCCGTCGTCCTCCTCGCGGTCGCGACCGCGACGCTCGGGGTCGCCGTCGGCTTCTTCCCGCTCGTCGCGGCGCAGCTGGGGGTGAACGCGCTCGTCGGAATGGCTGTCGTGAGCGTCGTCGCGGTCGTCTCCGCCGTCGTGCAGCCGCGCGCCGGCGGCATCCACGATTTCGCCCCCCACCTCGTCGGACGGGCCATGTCGCTCGGTGCGGTGCTCCTCGTCGCGAGCCTGCTGCTCGTGGCCGTCGCGCCGTCGCTGCCGACGCTGCTGGTCGCCGCCGTGCTCGTCGGACTGGGGGTGGGGGTCATCACCCCGCTCGGGTTCGCGCGGCTCGCGGCCACCACCCCGGCCGCCCGCATGGGGCGGACGATGGGCAGCGCGGAGCTCGGCCGTGAGATCGGGGATGCCGGCGGTCCGATCCTCGTCGGAGCCGTCGCGGCGGCCACCGTGCTGCCCGTCGGGCTCGGCGTCATGGCTGTGGTCGCCGCCGGATCCGCGGTCGCGGGAGGGGCGATGACGGTCCGCGCGTCGCGCCGCTGACCGCCGTCGGAATCCGCAGGGAGGCGCCGACCTCGCAGAATGCCGGCCGGAAGCTGCGGGAGCGGCCGGTTCTGCGGGATCCGGGTCGCCTCAGGCGGCGGGTCCAGCGGTGGCCGAGGCGATGATCTCCTGCGCCCGCGCGAGCGCCTCCTTCGCCTCCGGAAGCTGAGGCACGGCGACGAAGACGTGGAACGCATCGGGGTACAGGTGCAGCTCGACCGGCGTCCCGGCCGCCGCCGCCTTCTCGGCGAAGAGCTGGACGTCGGGGGCGAAGATGTCGACGCCGCCCTGGAAGACCGCCAGCGGCGGGAGGCCTGCGAGCGTGTCGGTCAGCGGGCTCAGCCACGGGTCGGTGAGGGGCCGGCCGCCGGCCCACTTCTGGGCGGCCCACACCAGCCCGGCCCTGCCGAGGACGGGGTCGTGGGCCTCGATGTCGGCGATCGCCGGGTTGGTCATGCGCGCGTCGACCCACGGGGCGAACAGCAGGACCGCCGCCGGCGAGCCGAGTCCCTCGTCGCGAGCGCGGAGGACGGATGCCACGGCGAGGGTTCCGCCCGCCGAGTCACCCGCGACGACGAGGGGCAGGCCGGACGACGCGAGGCCGTCGTAGACGGCGTGGAGTGCCGGGAACGTCTCCTCGCAGGTGTGCTCGGGCGCGAGCGGGTAAAGGGGGACGGTCACGCGCACGGGTGTCTCTGCGGCGAGGTGTTCGATGATCTGCCAGTGCAGGTCGATGAGGGGGTGCACGTACGCGCCGCCGTGCAGGTACAGCAGCTCGCCGGTCGGCGCCGAGCCCTTCGGCGACAGCGTGAGCACCGGCATCCCGTCCACCACCGAACGGACGACGTCGTGGCTGCGCTCGACGCTCGACGGGACGTCGGCGTCCACACGGTCGTGGGCGACCTCGGCGGCGATCGCTTCGGCGGAGGCGAGGGGCTTCGGCCGCAGGTGCAGGAGCGTGACGAGGGCCTTTGTGGGAAGCGACATGCGGCTTCTCCTCTCCGGGAGCGTCGGGGACGAAGGGTCAGGCGGCGGGGGACTCCCAGCCGAGCAGAGGTCCGAGCCGTCCCGCGATGTCCTCGAGGATCTGAACGTAGTCGTCGGGGGCGAAGTCGAACGGCAGGGCGAACGCGACCTCGTCGACCTGCGGGAACGAGCGCGACGACAGCAGCCGCTCCGCGATCTGCTCCGAGGTGCCGACGATGTCTTCCGCGAAGAGCAGTCCCTTGGGGCCCTGAGGGATGCCGACCCGTCCCCGCCGCGCCTCGGCGTAGGCCTCGTAGCGTCGGACCTGCTCCGGCGTGGCCGAGTCGGTCGGGACCACGACCAGGCCCTGCGACACCCGCGCGCGCTCGCCGTCCGGGTGCGTCTCGCGGTACTGGCGGATCTGCGCGTCCTGCTCGGCGTCGAAGTCGGTGGAGTGCACGGACTGGATGACGCTGCTCGTCAGCAGATGGAACCCGTTCTCGGCCGCCCAGGCCGTGGACGTCGGACTGCCGGCGCCGTACCAGAGACGGTCGGCGAGACCGGCGGCGTGCGGCTCGATGCGTTCGGAGTACTCCTCGATCCCCTCCGTCCCGGCGAACGGGCTGACCTGCACGCCGGCGAGGAAGCGGCGCAGGCGCGCGAGGCGTTCGTACCCGAAGTCCTCGCGGTCGGCCGTGTTGGGGTAGAGCGCGGGGGCGATCTCGTCGAGGCGCCGCGGCGGCCCGACCGAGAAACCGGGCTGCAGCCGGCCGCCCGAGAGCACGTCGACGGTCGCGAGGTCCTCGGCGAGGCGGAGCGGATTCTCCCATCCGAGCGGGATAACCGCGGTGCCGAGGCGGATGCGGCTCGTGCGCTGGGATGCCGCGGCTAGCACGGCCACGGGCGAGGAGATGCCGTACTGCAGGTGGCGGTCGCGCAGCCAGGCGTTGTCGAAGCCGAGGCGCTCGCCGCGTTCGATGATCGACAGCGTGGTCTCGTGCCCGGCGCGGGGGTCGTCGCGGTCGAAGAGGCCGATGGTGAGGAAGCCGAGGGAGCGCAGCGGTCGGGTCACATCGCCACGCTAGCCGCGGCGGTGCCCCCCTCAGCGCTGACTTGTCACAGATGTACGCGCGGGGCTGCTCCTGGCGTGCATTTGTGCCAAGTCACGGCCTCCACGGGTCCGTCCGCCAGCGCTGACTTGTCACAGATGCACGCGCGGGGCTGCTCCTGGCGTGCATCTGCGCCAAGTCACGGCCTTCACGGGTTTGCACGCTGCGGCCGGGGAGAGGGCTCGGTGGTCAAGCGGGAGTGCGGACCGCGGCGAAGCGATTGCGGCGGCGGAGCGCGAAGCCCAGCTTCTCGTACGCCGCGATCGCGTTGACGTTCGTCGCCGCCGCGTGGAGCAGCGCGCGGTCGCCACGCTGCTGGATGTGGAAGGCGACGTCCAGCACGAGGCGCGAGGCAAGGCCCTGGCGCCGGTGATCGGCGTCGACCGCGACGGCGCTGATCTCCGTCCACCCGGTGGGGTGGAGGCGCTCGCCCGCCATTGTGACGAGTCGGCCCTCCCGGCGGATGCCGATGTAGCGGCCGAGCTCGTAGGTCCGGGGCCGGAACGGGCCGGGCTGATTGCGGTCGACGATCGCGAGCATATCGGCCGCGTCCGCGGCATCCAATTCGACCGCCTCGTCGTCGGGGCGCGTCTGCAGCGCGTCGGTCTCGACGAGCTGCACGCCCTCACCTCCGCCGACGTACTCCCAGCCGGCGGGGATCTCGCCGTCGTAGCCCGACAGGCCGACGTCGGCGCCGGGTCCGACGAGGTCGCGCAGCGCGTCCCACACGCCGGGTTCGTCCCACGTGCGCACCGCGACGAAGGGAGCGACGTCGGCCGGGTAGCGCCGCACGAGGTCCCCGCCGATCGCGAACGACGCGTGCGGGCCGGCGAGCGAGTGCCAGGCGGCGTTGTCGAGGACGGTGGCGTCGGCGTGCGGAATGTCGAGGGTCGAGGCACAGGTCACCGGGCCACTCTGCGCCTCTCCGTCGCGGCGGGCAAACCGGGCGCGGCGACGGCGTCCGTTCTGTGTCGGCCCGTGAACTCGCGCGTCGCCGCATGACGGAGACGTCGGGCGGAGCGCGACCGGTGTTACCCGCGGTTTCCGCGCGCGCACGGCGACACCGTGGTCCCGGCGATAGTGACGGGATGACGACGGGGCACGGGACCTGGACCATCGAACGCGTCGACGGGCACGGACGGCCGCTGTCGCGCACGGCATCCCGTCCTGTCAACGCCCGAACGGGGCCCGCCGCCGTCGCCGTACGGTGACCTGATGGCGGTGAAGCGACTCTGGCTGGTTCGACACGGGGAGAGCGAAGGGAACGTCGCGGCGACCGCGGCCGACCGGGCGGGGGCGGAGGTGATCGACCTCGCCGCGCGCGACGCCGACGTGGAGCTCTCCACCGTCGGGCGCGAGCAGGCGCAGGCGCTGCGCTCGTGGTGGGAGTCGTCGGGACGGTCGGTCGGCGAGTGCTGGGTGTCGCCCTACCGTCGCGCCCGTCAGACGCTCGAGCTGGCCGTCGGGGAGGACGCCGTGCCGGTGATCGTCGACGAACGGCTGCGGGACCGGGAGCTCGGCATCCTGGATCTCCTGACCTCGCGCGGGGTGGAGGCGCGTCATCCCGACGAGGCGGCGCGGCGCCGCCATCTGGGCAAATACTTCTATCGACCGCCCGGCGGAGAGTCGTGGGCCGACGTCGCCCTGCGGCTGCGGTCCCTCCTCGGAGAGCATTTGGATCGCCCGGCGGAGGAGGTCCTCGTCGTCGCCCACGACGCGGTGATCATGCTGATCCTGTCGGTGCTCCTTCCCCTCGACGAAGAGGCGCTGCTCGACTTCGCGGCGACCCGCACCGTGCGCAACGCCTCCGTGACGGAGCTCGTGCGGACAGCGGAGGGGTGGTCCCTGACGGCCTTCTCCTCGGTCGAGCACCTCGCCCGCGAGGGCGCCGACATCACCGTCCACGCCGGAGAAGACGATGCCCACCCCGCCTGAGCCGGTCACCCTGGCGCTG
>VGAV01000156.1 GCA_016870695.1 Actinomycetota bacterium
TCGGTGCGGCCGGTCACGCGCACGTCGACCTGCTTCGGCGTGGCCGCCGTGACGACTCCCTCGAGCCACACGCCGTGCCCGTCGCCGAGGGTGACCGTCTCGTCGACGCGGACGCGCCGGACCGCGGCGGCGTGGTGCGCCTCCGCGCCCGTGAGGGCGATGCCGTCGCCCGGGCGCGCCACGGCGGCGTCGTCGGTGACGAAGTGCAGTGCCACGCTCAGTGCCGGAAGCGGTCGCGGAACTTCGAGAACATGCCCTGCTGGTGCTCGGCCAGGCGCGGCCTCGGGGCCTTGGTGCGCTTGGCGAACTCCTCAATGAGGGCGCGCTCCTTGTGGTCGAGACGCGTGGGCGTCACGACGTGCACGCCGACCTTGAGGTCGCCGCGCTGGGAGCCGCGCAGCGGGGTGATGCCGCGTCCCTTGATGGTCAGGACGTCGCCGGACTGCACGCCGGCGCGCACCTCCAGGTCGACGGAGCCGTCCAGCGACTCGATCGACGTGGTCGTGCCGAGGATCGCGTCGGGCATCGAGACCTCGAGCGTGGCGACCAGGTCGTCGCCCTCGCGGCTGAAGGCGTCGTGGGCGGCCACGGTGATCTCGATGTAGAGGTCGCCATTCGGGCCGCCGGCGGGGCCGACCTCGCCGGAGCCCGGGAGCTGAAGGCGCAGGCCCGACTCGACGCCGGCGGGGATGTCGACCGACACCGTGCGGCGGGCGCGGACCCGGCCCTGCCCCTGGCACGTGCCGCAGGGGTAAGGGATCGTCGTGCCGTGACCGTGGCACACGGTGCAGGGCTGGCTGGTGACGACGTTGCCGAGCAGGCTCCGCACGGTGCGCTGCACGTGGCCGCTGCCGTGGCAGATGTCGCAGGTGACCTCGCTGGTGCCGGGCTGGGTGCACGAGCCCTGGCAGGTCTCGCACAGCACGGCCGTGTCGACCTCGAGGTCGCGGTGGACGCCGAACACGACGTCGCCGAGGTCGAGGGTGACGCGCACGAGCGCGTCCTGGCCGCGCTCCCGACGCGACCGGGGACGCGCGCCGCGCCCGCCGCCGCCCTGGGCGCCGCCGAAGAACGTCTCGAAGATGTCGCTGAAGCCGCCGAACCCGGCCGCTCCCCCACCGCCGAACGGGCTCTGATCGCCGCCCATGTCGTAGCGGCGGCGCTGGTCGGGGTCGCTCAGCACGTCGTAGGCGTGGGTGACGAGCTTGAAGCGCTCGGACGCGTCCTCGCCGGGGTTCACGTCGGGGTGCAGCTCGCGCGCCAGACGGCGGTACGCGCGCTTGATGTCGTCGGGGCTGGCGTCGCGCGCGACGCCGAGGACCTCGTAATGGTCAGCCACAGTCGCCTTCCTGTTCCGCGGATGCGGGATGTCGTCGTCGGTCGGGGTGCTCGTCAGCGCGCGCTGTCGTCGTCTTCGAGCAACCGGGTGAGATAGTGCGCGACGGCGCGGACCGCCGCGAGGTTGGAGGAGTAGTCCATCCGGGTCGGCCCGAGCAGGCCCACCCGCGCGCCGCCCGCGGCGCCGTCGTAGCGGCTGGCGAGGACGGACGCCTCCACGAGGCCGAAGGGCTCGTTCTCGCGGCCGATGCTGGCCGAGAGGCCCTGGTCGTCCGCGACCATCTCGCTCATGAGGCGCAGCAGCGTCACCTGCTCCTCGATGGCCTCCAGCAGCGGGTAGATGCTGCCGCGGAAGTCCTGCTCGCGCTTGGCGAGGGTGGCCGCACCGGCCAGGACGAGCCGGTCCTGCCGGAAGCCCTCGAGCTCCTCGGCGACGACCCGGAGCACGGCGTCGACGATCTGGTCGAGCGGCATGCCCGCCCGGGTCGGCTCGGCGAGGTGTGCGGCGACCCGCTGTACGGCCGTTCCCACGCTGTGTCCGACGAGCAGGGCGCCGATGCGCGACCGCAGCTGGATGACGTCGTGCTCGTCGGGCTCGTGCCCCACGAGCGCGATGCGCTGCGAGACGCGGCCGGTGTCGGTGACGATGATGACGAGCACCCGCGGTCCGCCCAGGGCGACGAGCTCCACGTGGCTGACGTTGGCGCGGGCGAAGGAGGGGTACTGCACGATCGCGACCTGGCCGGTCAGCTGCGTGAGCGCCCGGACCGTCCGCGCGAGCAGGTCGTCGAGGTCGCCGGCGCCGTCGAGGAACGACGTGATGGCGCTGCGCTGCGCGCCCGAGAGCGGGCGGAGCTCGGCGAGGTGGTCGACGAACACCCGGTAGCCCTTGTCCGTCGGCACGCGTCCCGACGAGGTGTGCGGGGCGGCGATGAGCTCCTCGTCCTCGAGGAGAGCCATGTCGTTGCGGATGGTGGCCGCCGAGACGCCGAACGCATGGCGTTCGACGATCGCCTTGCTGCCCACCGGCTCGCGCGTGTCGACGTAGTCCTGCACGATCGCACGGAGCACCTGCAGGCCGCGTTCAGATACCACGCTCCGCTCCTTCCTGCTGGCACTCCGCTGACGGGAGTGCCAATTCTAATCGATGCCCCCGCTCCGGTGCCTCGGACGCGCGCAGACGCGGCGACGTGTCCGATTCCGCGCGCCGGACGTGGGAGAGCGACCGGCTCAGACCGTCAGCGCGCGGACGACGGCATCGGCCAGCAGGCGGCCGCGCCGGGTGAGCACGATCCGCCCCCGCACGGCGTCGCCGCCCTCGATGAGCCCGTCCGCGATGAGGGCGGCGACGGCGCGGCGGCCCTCCCCCTGCACCTCCGAGACGGCGAGACCCTCGCGGATGCGGCTGCGCAGCAGCACCGACTCCAGGCGCCGGGCCTCCTCGTCGGGCCGCTCGCGCGCGGCGGCCGGCGATTCCCCCGCCGCGAGCCGCTGGGCGTAGGCGGCGGGGTGCTTCACGTTCCACCAGCGCAGACCGCCGACGTGGCTGTGCGCGCCGGGACCGAAGCCCCACCAGTCCGTCCCGCGCCAGTAGGCGAGGTTGTGGCGCGAGCGGTGACCGACTCCGCGCGACCAGTTCGAGACCTCGTACCAGTCGTACCCGGCCGCGGCGAGCAGGTCGTCGGCCAGCTCGTACATGTCGGCCTGGAGGTCGTCGTCCGGCATCGGCACGAGCCCCGAGCGGATCTGGCGGGCCAATTTGGTGCCGTCCTCGATGATGAGGGCGTAGGCGGAGATGTGATCGGGCTGCAGCGCCACCGCCGTCTCCAGCGAGGCGCGCCAGTCCTCCAGCGACTCCCCCGGTGCGCCGTAGATGAGGTCGAGCGACACGTCGAGCCCGGCGCCGCGCGCGGCGGCCACCGCGGTCGCGACGTTGGCGGGGTCGTGGGTGCGGTCGAGCACCGCCAGGACGTGCGGACGGGCGGACTGCATCCCGATTGACACGCGCGTCACCCCGGCGGCGGCCAGTGTGGCGGCCACCGCGTCGTCCAGCGTGTCGGGGTTCGCCTCCACGGTGACCTCGGCCCCCTCGACGATGCCGAACTCCGCCCGCACCGCGTCCAGCATGCGCGCGAGGTCGCCCGGGGGCAGGAGCGTGGGCGTGCCGCCCCCGAAGAAGACGGTGGATGCCATGCGTCTCGGGCCCGCGGCATCCATCACCCGTCCCGCGAGGCGCACCTCGTGCGCGAGCGTGTCGGCGAACTCGTCCTGACGGGCGCCGCGGAGCTCTCCGGAGGTGTAGGTGTTGAAGTCGCAGTAGCCGCAGCGGACGCGGCAGAACGGCACGTGCAGGTAGACGCCGAAGTCCGTCGCGGGGTCGGCCGTGACGTCGGCCGGCAGCAGGCCGTCGGCCGGGGCCGGGTCGCCGAGCGGGAGGGGTCCGCCCATCAGGACGCGTACAGCGGCGAGATGGCCCGCAGGTAGCGCGTGAACAGCGCGCGGCGGCGGCGGCGCACCCGGCTCTTGAACAGGCGGTAGGTGGGGGCCGTGGGGCGGTCGAACGCGCGGACGATGAACCAGACCTCGTCGTTGTCGCGCCACTCCAGGACGAACAGCTCCTCACCGCTGACGAGCGAGTGCCCGACCGTGCCGAGGATGTACCCGACGCGGCGGGGCTCCTCGATCACCGAGATGACCCGCAGCTCGGCGTCGGCCCGGTGGCCGTCGACCCGGCCGTGCAGGCGGACGCCCGCGCCGGTGCTCACGAACGGCGTGCCGTCCGCGTCGAAGCGCTGGTCGGCCTCGAGGCGGCTGGGAGCGACGGGTGCGCCCTCTGCGTCGAACGCGACGCCGCTGTAGCCGGGGCCGCCCGCCGGACGCACGTCGCTGATGCGGAGGTCGCCGCCGCGGAGCGGACCCCAGGCGAGCAGCTGCTCGCCGGCGGCGGTGAAGCGCTCCTCGCCGCTGCCGATCCGCCAGGCGTCCTCGGCGGGGAGGGATTTCTCGGGCGGGTACTGCATGAGGTCGTGCGCCTGGGTGGCGCCGACCGCCGCGTAGTCGACGGTGTCGTCGGTGAAGCTCTGCCGGCGCATGGTTCCAGGGTACGTGTCGGGGCTGGGGAGAGGGTGGAGGGGCGGAGCGGGGGCTACTTCTTGCCCTCGACGTCGCCGGAGAGCGCGGCGATGAACGCCTCCTGCGGCACCTCGACGCGGCCGACCATCTTCATGCGCTTCTTGCCCTCCTTCTGCTTCTCGAGGAGCTTGCGCTTGCGGGTGATGTCACCGCCGTAGCACTTGGCGAGGACGTCCTTGCGGATGGCGCGGATGTTCTCGCGCGCGATGATCCGCGCGCCGATGGCGGCCTGGATCGGCACCTCGAACTGCTGGCGCGGGATGAGCTTGCGCAGCCGCTCGGTCATCATCGTGCCGTAGCTGTACGCCTTCTCTCGGTGGACGATGGAGCTGAAGGCATCCACCTTCTCGCCCTGCAGGAGGATGTCGACCTTGACGAGGTCCGCGGTCTGCGAGCCGGCGGGCTCGTAGTCGAGGCTCGCGTAGCCCTGGGTGCGGCTCTTGAGGTGGTCGAAGAAGTCGAACACGATCTCGCCGAGGGGCATGTGGTAGCGCAGCTCGACGCGGTCCTCGCTGAGGTACTCCATGCCGAGGAGCGTGCCGCGGCGGGACTGGCACAGCTCCATGACGGTGCCGACGTAGTCCTTAGGGAGCAGGATGCCGACCTTGACGATCGGCTCCGACACCTCGGCGACGCGGCCGTCGGGGTACTCGCTGGGGTTCGTGACCGAGACGACGTCGCCGGTGTCGGTGGCGACCTCGTACGTCACCGACGGCGCGGTGGTGATGAGGTCGAGGCCGAACTCGCGGGAGAGGCGCTCGGTGATGATCTCCAGGTGCAGCAGCCCCAGGAAGCCGCAGCGGAAGCCGAAGCCGAGCGCGACGGAGGTCTCGGGCTCGTACTGCAGCGACGCGTCCGACAGCTTCAGCTTGTCGAGGGCCTCGCGCAGCTCCGCGTAGTCGCTGCCGTCGATGGGGTAGATGCCCGAGAAGACCATGGGCTTCGGGTCCGTGTACCCGGCGAGGGCCTCGGTGGCGGGCTTGCGCTGGTTGGTGATCGTGTCGCCGACCTTCGACTGGCGCACGTCCTTCACGCCCGTGATGAGGTAGCCGACCTCGCCGACGCCGAGCCCCCGGGTGGGGATCGGCTCGGGGCTCGAGACGCCGATCTCCAGCAGCTCGTGCGTCGCGGTGGTCGACATCATCTGGATGCGCTCGCGCGGCGACAGGGCGCCGTCGACCATGCGGACGTAAGTGACGACGCCGCGGTAGGCGTCGTAGACGGAGTCGAAGATCATCGCGCGGGCGGGGGCGTCGGCCTGGCCGACCGGGGCGGGGATCTTCTCGACGATGAGGTCGAGCAGCTCCTCGACGCCCATGCCCGTCTTGCCGCTGACGCGGAGGACGTCGTCCGGGTCGCCGCCGATGAGGCCGGCGAGCTCGGCCGCGTACTTCTCGGGGTCGGCCGCGGGCAGGTCGATCTTGTTGAGGACCGGGATGATCGTCAGATCGTTCTCGAGCGCGAGGTAGAGGTTGGCGAGGGTCTGCGCCTCGATGCCCTGCGCGGCGTCGACGAGGAGGATCGCCCCCTCGCACGCGGCGAGCGAGCGGCTGACCTCGTACGTGAAGTCGACGTGCCCGGGGGTGTCGATCATGTTCAGCGCGAAGGTGCCGTCGCTCGTGGCCCACGGCATCCGGACGGCCTGCGACTTG
>VGAV01000157.1 GCA_016870695.1 Actinomycetota bacterium
CACCATGTTGAAGCCGATGCGCAGCCAGATGGCGGTGATCATCACCGACACGAAGGCCGCCGTCCCGTCGGACTGCCAGGCGACCGGGCTCAGTCCGACCGCCTGCAGCGTCTTGTTGATGATGCCCGAGCCCTCGCTGAAGATCGTGACCGCGATCATGCCGGACGCGACGCCGGAGATGACGAGCGGCAGCACGATGATGGTGCGGAACACGCCCTTCGCCGGCAGCACTGAGTTGAGGAGGACCGCCAGGCCGAGTCCGCCTATCAATTCCACCGGCACCGTGATGGCCGTGAAGAGGAGTGTGTTTCCGAGGCTCTGCCAGAAGACCGGGTCCGCGACCATCCGGGAGTAGTTGGCGAGACCGACGAACTCCGGATCGCCGAAGCCCTGGAAGCGCGTGAACGACAGCTGCACCGCGAAGACGATGGGGACGAAGAGGAACAGCCCCATCAACAGCATGTTCGGCGCGATGAAGCCGTACCCCGTCAGCGTCTCGCGGACGCGCGCCCGCCGGGGCCGGGTCGCCGGCGCGACGCCGAACCGGCCGCCGGCGGACGCGGCCGTCATGAGCCGGTCGCCTGGCGGATCGCCGAACTGAGGTTCGCCAGCGTGTCGGCGGTGCTCTGCCCGTTCACGAAGGCCGCCTCGAGCTGGTCCTGCATCGAGACCGCGATCGGCGCGAGGTACGGCGAGGTCAGCTGCTCGACGTCGGACGGCTGGATCGTCGCCGCCTGCTCGACGAACACGGGCATGACGTCGGGCCGCACGGCGAAGTCGATCGACGAGGGGTCGATGTCGACCCGCGTCGGCAGCTCGTTCGTGGCCGCGCAGAACGCCGACATGTTGTCCGCCTCGACCATGAACTTCAGGAATTCGGCCGCCAGCTCGGGTTGGTCCGTCCCGTTGGTCGCGACAAGGGCGTTGCCGCCGAGGTCGGTGGCCCCGCGCTCGTCCACGGGCATCGGGAGGGCGGTCCACTCGAACCCGGCGAGGTTCTCGATGTCGGGGACGACGAACGAGCCGACGAACGCCATGGCGACCGACCCCTCCGTGAAGAACGCGTCGGCGTAGGTCGCGCCCTTGACCGAGCTGGTCGGGGGCACCCAGCCGTTCTCGAAGAACGAGCGGGTGAAGTCGAGCGCCTCGGTACCGGCGGCGGAGTCGATCGCGGGTGTCACCCCGTCCTCCTCCAACAGGCGTCCGTCGGCCTGGAACAGCCAGCTCAGCCAGCGTGGCGTGCCGCCGAGCTGCCAGTTGTAGACGAACGGATAGGTATCGGCGGGCAGGGAGGCCTTCAGCGTCGCGGCCGCTTCGGCGAACTCGTCCCAGGTCCACGCGTCGGCCTGCGTGCTGGGCAGGTCGGTGATCCCCGCGTCCGCGAGCAGCTGGGTGTTGACCAGCAGCGCCGACACGTCGGTCTGGTGGGGGACGCCGTACGGGGTGCCGTTGTAGGAGATCGCCTCCCACATGGCCGGCGTGAACTGCGCAATCTCCTCGTCGCTGACGTACGGGCTCACGTCGAGCAGCTGGTCCTGGCTGGAGTAGACGCCCAGGTTGCCGTAGTCGACGCGGAAGACGTCCGGCGCGCTGCCGGCCGACAGCTGCGCGTCGATGTTCGTGAACATCTGGTCGTACGGGACGACGTTCAGCTCGACGGTGACACCGTCGTTCTGCGCCTCGAATTCGTCGACGAGCTGCTCGAAGGCGGCCTGTTCGGACTCGCTCGCCCAGGTGGTGAAGGTCAGCGTGCCCTCCGCCGTGTCGTTCCCGCCGCCGGTGAACCCGGCGCAGCCGCTCAGGGTGAGGGCGGCCGCCGCCACGGTGGCGGCGGAGCCCAGCATTCGTGTGGTCTTCATCGGTCAACTTTCGTGTCGGTGAACTCGCGACTGGGGGGCAGCCGGTCGAGTTCGGACTCGACGAGCGTCACGAGGCCCTGGGGGCCGAGGATGCCGTCGAGCATGCGAGAAGGGGCTGGGTCTGCGGGGTCCGCACGGTCGAGCGCGGCGAGGAACGCGGCCGTGGCGTCCTCGACGGCCCGGACGCAGCCGAACCGGGCGATGCGCTGACGGTCGACGACGATGTCGGTGCCGTAGCCCTCGCGGAAGAGAGCGCGGTGCGCGTCGGTGAGCGGTGTGTCGAAGAGCACGCCGAGCTCGACGAGCATCAGGTCGAGCTCTCGGGGAGCGACGGAGGCCTCGTCGAAGTCGATCAGCCAGGGGCGGCCGTCCGCATCGAGGAGGACGTTCCCGAGGTGCGGGTCGCCGTGGGTGGTCACGCGGACGGACGGCGTACGCAGGTTCTTCAGGGCCCGCTCGGCGTAGACGAGTCGCAGCAGCCGCGGGCGGGTGGCATCCCATCTCTCCGCGAGGGCGGCGGGGGCGTCCCGAAGCGCGACGTCGACGTCCCCGACCAGCGCGCGCAGGGTCTTCCGGACCCGACGGATGCCACGACGATGGGGCCGCACGCTGGAGGGAGCGGGGTGGTCGTGCACGGTGCGGAGCATCCGGCCGAGCGAGAGCCAGTCGACGCTGTCCGGGCCCAGGTCGACCGCGTCGACGCCGTCCACCCAGTCGAAGACGGTGATCAGACGTCCGCCGTCGACGGTCCACAGGCCGCCGTCCAGGGCGGGCCGGGGGTGCACGATGCCCGTCGCGCCCTCACCCGCGAGCGAGCCGGCGACGGTCAGGCCGAACGTCACGTCGCGGGTCGTCACCTTGACCCCGTACTGAGTGCCGGCGGCATCCCGGCCCGTCCAGACCGACGCGGCGGGATCCCAGCCGCCCACGATCGGGACGAGCTCGCGAAGAGCCAGTCCGTACCGCGCGGCGACAAGCCCCGTGAGCGCTCGCGCCTCGTGCGAAGCGCGATCCTCCGGTGCTGCATCGTCGTCAGGGCCGGACGTCATGTTTCGAGGGTTACTCGCCGCCGTTGATGAGCGAGAGCCAGGAGCCGAACGGACGCGCCGTCTGGTCGTCGGGGAGGTTTCCGGCGTCGGGGGATTCGGTCGTCATGCTCCGAGTGTGACCCTCGGGGGGTGCGTCGAAGGCGCGCTTGACAAACGCGGGCAGGCGCCCGCCCTCACTCCAGCGTGGGGGGCAGCACGTAGACGATCTCGTCGCCGTCGCGCTCGGACTCCACGAAGCCGATCCCGGCCAGGACGTCGTGCGCGGGGTCGTCGTCGACCGAGACGCACGCGTACAGGGGCCGGGTGGCCTCGCGGGCCGTTAGCTGGCGGACGACCTCCCCGGTGACGGCGGCGTCCGTGCCGGGCAGGAGGGCGAAGACGATCTCGCGGTCGTCGTCCACGGGCAGCACGGCGGAGAGTCCGCGCGGGTCGCCGTCGACCGCGACCGCCTGCAGCGTCACCGCGTCGTCGGTCAGCTGCTCGTCGATCCAGGCGTCGAACGCAGACCGCTCTGCGAAAGCCGCGCGCCGCCACGTCGGCGACCCGTCCTGCAGGAGGGGGAAGGCGGCATCCCGGTCCTCGTCGGTCACGTCTCGCAGCTCGATTCGGGGCATGCGGTCACCCTAGGGGGCTCCGGGAGGACCCGCGGGACCCTTGCGAGTCGGCGGCGAACGGGTCCGCTGGTCAGAACCGCCCGTGCAGGGCGAGGAAGAAGACCGTCGCGTGCCGGTGGTCGCGCTCGGCGACGGCGCGGTGCAGGTCTGCGAACAAGTCCGCCCGCTCGACAGGGTCGGTGACGGAGGGGGCCCATCCCTTGAGATTGCGGCGGACCACGAGGTCGGCCTGACGCAGCGTCTCGCGGAACACGCCGTTGCGGCTCGCGCGGGTGAAGTGGGCGAGGACCTCGAGTCCGGCCTCGACGTACTCCGGGGAGGTCTCCGCCCGGCCCATGGCCTGCAGCAGCTCCGCCCCGCGGGCGACGTCGTCGTCGTTGTCCGTGCGGAGAAGCGTGACGTACATGGTGGTGGCGATCATGTGCACCACGTACTCGCGCATGTCCGTGCGGGCCCGTTCCGACACCGGGGACACGCGGGTGTACCGGTTGGCCGCGACCTCTACCAGGCCGATCCGTTCCAGGCGCTGCAGGGCCTCGCGGACGGGAGTGCGGGAGATGCCCATGTGCTCGGCGAGGACCACGTCCCGCAGCCGATCACCCGGCTGCAGGCGGCCGTCCACGATCGCGTCTCCGAGGGCGGCGTACGCCTCGTCGACGAGAGCGGAAGCGCGTCGGCGAGTGTTCATCAGGGCCAGTTTACGGGGGCGGAGTACCACAACATCTCGCCCGACAGGCGAAATTCACAGGTTCGATGTCGCACAGCAGCTGTCTCCGGTTGTAAAGTGATCGCCGTCGCGCTTCTGCGCGGCATATCCGGGGGGATCCGTCGACGCCCGGGCCTTTGAGCGCAGCTCGGCCCGGGCGTCGTATGGGCTTCAGGGGGTTCGCGCGATCGTTCACCGTCACGCGATGCAACGTTTGGATTACGGGCTCGCGGGTGATCCGCGCTCGCCGCTACCTTTGTGGGCATCGACCGGCGCGCTCGGCGTCGGCTAGAGCGAAAAACGGCGAGTCGATGAGCACGCAGGGCACCGTCAAGTGGTTCAACTCGGAGAAGGGCTTCGGCTTCATCGCTCCGGATGAGGGCGGTCAGGACGTCTTCGCCCACTACAGCGCCATCCAGTCGGGCGGCTACCGCTCGCTCGAGGAGAACCAGCGCGTCGAGTTCGAGATCGCCCAGGGCCCCAAGGGCCTGCAGGCGGAGAACATCCGCCCGCTCTGACGCGCGCGTCCCGCTCCCGACGCCCGTCAGGACGCGGATGCCTCGAGTGCGTCGCTCCACGCCGCCCGCGCGGCCACGAGTGCGCTGACCGGGTCGGTGGCCGCTCGCGCCGCGGCGAGCTCCCGTCGTGCCTGCTGTCGGCGGAGTCGTGCGTCCAGCGGTCCGCCGTCGGCGGCCGTCTCCGCGGCCGTCAGCGCGGTCCGTGCGCACGCGAGCGTCCCCGGGAGAGCCGCCCGTGCGGCCTCGATGCGCTGACGCGTCGTGACGGAGCCGAGGGGAGCGGCATCCATCCGCTCCCGGGCACGCGCGACGGCCGCGATCGCCGCACGCGGACGGCGCTTCGCGGTCCCCGCCGCACGATCCACGGCTTCGGCCTCGTCGGCGAGGTCGGGACGGCCGGTCAGCTCGACGCGGACGGTCGCGATCTCCCGCTCGACGTTCTCGGCCGCTTGCAGCGCCGAGCGGTGCATCTCCTCGATGCCGCGCAGCGAGCGCGCGAGGACGCGGGTGGCCCGCGTGGCCCGGTGCGGGCTGTCCGCCTCCCCGGCGGCGAGGGCGTCGTCCGCCGCGGCGCGGGCGTCTGCGGCCTGACGTGCCGCGGACTCGGCATCGGCGATGTCCTCGACGTCGAACCGGCGTCGCAGCGCTTCTTGCAGCGGGGCGGGATCGCCGGTGGCGGCGAGCGTCTCGTCCAGACGCGCCCGGGCGGCGGCGAGGCGATCGGCGAGGGGCCGGTGCGCATCCGCCCACGCGGCGAGGTCCACGCGGGTCCGCTCGACACGCGTCGCGGCGTCAGCCAGGCGCCCGCGGATGCGCACGGCGTCGGCGCGCATCTCGGCGGGGATGCGGTTGGGGGCTCGGAGCGCCGCGACCTCCGTGTAGCCCCGATCGCGCGTCCGGGCGGCGGCGGCGCGGGCACGGCGGAGCTCGTCCGGACCGTCGACGAGGGCACCGGATGCCTCGGCGGCGATGTCCAGGTCGTCGACGGCGTCGTCGAGACGCAGCAGCGCCGCTTCGGCTTCGCGACGGGCCGCACGGGCGGCCTCCCGGGCGCGTGGCGACCGCCGGGAGAGGCGCACGACGAGGATCGTCAGGGCGGCGGCGAAGAGGACCGCGACGAGGCCGGTGCCGAGGGGCACCAGCCAGGGGAGCTCAGCCACCGACGGAGACGTCGTCGGACACGAGCAGCACCGCGCGCAGCTCGTCCGCGGTGTCGACCGCGGCGACGGATCCGTCCGCCTCGTGCGGCCAGCTGAAGCCCCAGCGGACGAAGACGACGGGGACGCCCGCGATGGCGCCGCCCTCCACGTCGTGGTGGCGGTCGCCGATGAGGACGGGACGGGAGACGTCGTGGCCGGCGGCATCCAAACGCCGC
>VGAV01000158.1 GCA_016870695.1 Actinomycetota bacterium
TTCGCGAAGACCTGGACGATGACGATGCCGGCGATGAGGGCCACCAGCACCTGCCAGGACTGCAGGCCGAGCGCGAACAGCGAGCCGGCCGTGACGTAGCCGCCGACGGAGTGCACGTCGCTCATCCAGAACGCGAAGATGTTGTAGCTCGACCACTTCTGCTTCCGCAGCGGGGCGAGGTCTTCGTTGGCGAGTCGGTCGTCGTACTGCGGCTTCATGTTGCCGCCCCCGTGGGGGTGTCCGGCCGCCTCCACGAGATCGTGGGGACCGGTGAGCGGTGTCGTGGTCATGTCTTTCCTCTCAGGACGATGGATGCCACGACGTGGAGTCCGCGGCCAGAGTGGTGCACTGATGTGAAGTTATGGGTTCACACAACCCCGGCCGGTTTCGCCCGTGTAACGAGCATGTGAAGTCGGTCCTTCACACCACGGTCGCTCCTAGACTCGGGGCATGTCGTCGCCCGCTACCGAGGCCCCCGCGAGCGTCGGGACGCGGATCCGCGAGCTCCGGCAGGCGCGCGGCATTTCGGCCCGTGCTCTCGCCGCTGCCCTGGACATCTCCCCCAGCGCCGTCTCGCAGATCGAGCGCGGGGTCCTGCAGCCGAGCGTCTCGCGGCTCATCGCCATCACCGACGCCCTCGGCGTCCCCCTCGTGGCGGCTTTCGATCCGGCATCCGGTCGCCCGTCCGAACCGGTGGGACCGTCCGGCTTCACGCTGCAGCGTGCGGGGCAGTCGGCCGACATCGTCCTGGACAGCGGGGTGTCCTTCCGGCGGCTCACCCCCGGCACCTCGCCCGGCGTCGACTACTTCGAGTCGATCTACCCGCCGGGGGCGTCCGCGCACGGGGCCGACGGACTGTTCCACCACGAGGGCTACGAGGTCGGCACCGTCGTCGCCGGCGAGCTCACCATCGACTTCGAGACCGAGCGCGTCGTCCTCCGCGCCGGCGACGCCATCAGCTACCCCTGCTCCGTGCCCCACCGGCTGCACAACGCCGGGGACATGGATGCCGTGGCGCACTGGCTCATCGTCCACGCCTGAGCCGCACTGTTGCGCGGCCGCGGGTGCTCGCAGCCGCGGGTGGTGCCCGTCGCGCGGCCGCGGGTGGCCCCGGGGCCACTTTGCGCACACCGGGGCCACTTTGCGCGCCCCCGGGCCACTTCGACGCAGCGACGCGCCCCCGAAATGTTTCCCACAGCAACATCGCCGACACATCGCGCCACAGCGCCGTAACGCACGCGGCCTAGCGTGGACGGCATGCACCTCTCCGACTTCAACGTCGCCGACGACGCGGAAGCCGTCGCCGTCGTGCGCGTCTGGGCCGACGTCCCGGGGTGGGTCGACGCCGTCGTCGCGGCCCGCCCGTACGCCGACGTCGACGCCCTCGCCTCCTACGCCGGCGCCCTCGCCGAGGCCTGGTCCCCCGACGACCTCGCCGCTGCGCTGCACGCCCACCCCCGCATCGGGGCGAAGGTCGCCGGCGACGGCGCCGAGGCCGCGGCATCCCGTCGGGAACAGGGTTCGATGAGCACCGCCGCCGACGCCGATGTCGCCGCGATCGCCGCCGGGAACGCCGCGTACGAGGAGCGGTTCGGACGGGTCTTCCTCATCCGCGCCGCCGGTCGCACCCCCGGCGAGATGCGCGCCGAGCTGGAGCGCCGGCTGCAGAACACCCCCGACGCCGAGATGATCGAGGCGACACGGCAGCTCGCGGAGATCGCGCTGCTGCGCCTGCGCACCACGTTCGCCGAGGACGCCACGGCAGAACCGGAGCCCGCGGAATGACCCACCTCACCACGCACGTCCTGGATGCCGCGACGGGAACGCCCGCGTCCGGCGTCGCGGTCACCCTCGCGCACCTGGACGGACCGACCATCGACTCCGCGACGACGGACGACGACGGCCGCCTGGCCCTCGGCCCCGACCGGCTGGAGGACGGCGACTACGCGTTGACCTTCGGCACGGGCCCCTACTTCCGGGAGCGGGGCGTCGCGTCGTTCCATCCCGTCGCGACGATCGCGTTCACCGTCTCGGGCGAGGCGCACCTGCACGTGCCGCTGCTGCTGAGCCCCTTCGCCTACTCGACCTACCGCGGCAGCTGAGGAGCGTCATGAAGGTCATCGTCATCGGCGCCGGCGTCGGCGGTACGTCCGCGGCGCTCGCGCTGCAGAAGCTCGGCCACGACGTCGTCGTCTACGACCGCATGCGCGAGAACCGCCCCGTCGGCGCGGCCCTGTCGCTGTGGTCGAACGGCGTCAAGGTGCTCAACTGGCTGGGTCTCGGCCCGCAGGTCGCCGCCCTCGGCGGCCTGATGGACGACATGGCTTACTACGACGGCCACACCGGCGAGGAGCTGTGCCGCTTCAGTCTCGCCCCGGTCACGGCGCAGACCGGTCAGCGCCCCTACCCCGTCGCACGCGCCGACCTGCAGCAGCTCATGATGGATTGCGTCGGCCCGACGAACATCCGCCTCGGCAAGCAGCTGGTGGGTCTCGCCGACGACGGCGTCACGGTCACCGCCACCTTCGCCGACGGCTCCACGGACACGGCCGACATGCTCATCGGCGCGGACGGCGCCCGGTCGATCGTCCGCGACTACGTCACCGAGCCCGGTGGCATCCGTCCGGAACGCCGCTACTCCGGCTACGTCAACTTCAACGGCCTCGTCGCCGCGGACGAGCGCATCGGCCCCCTCGACCAGTGGACCACCTACGTCGGCGACGGCAAGCGCTGCGCGGTGATGCCGGTGGCGGGCGACCGCTTCTACTTCTTCGTCGACGTGCCCGGACCGTCGGGCGTGATCGAGGACCGCATGGCGGCCCTGGAGGACGCGTTCGGATCGTGGGGTGCGCCGGGCGTGCGCGCGCTGCTGGACGGCATCGACCCGGACGAGTCGCTGAACCGCGTCGAGATCTGGGACATCGACCCGTTCGACACGTGGGTGCGCGGACGCGTGGCGATCCTCGGCGATGCCGCCCACAACACCGCGCCGGACATCGGCCAGGGGGCGTGCTCGGCGCTGGAGGACAGTTTCGCGCTCGGCATCGTCTTCGCGACGTCGACCCTCGGCATCGAGGACTCGCTGAGGCGCTACGCGCGCATCCGTGCCGAGCGGGCGGGCGACCTGGTGCTGCGGGCGCGCAAGCGCGCCCACGAGACGCACGCCTTCGACGTGGCCGCGACGCAGGCCTGGTACGACGGCCTGCGGCACGAGGACGGGACCGGCGTCATCCGGGGCATCGTCGGGAACATCGAAGGAAGCCCGGTCGAGCTGGGGGCGAGCGTCCTGCGCTGAGAGGGCCCCGCAGGAATGTCCCACAATGTGCGACGAAGCGGGGCCTGTCCTGCACATAGTGGGACACGGCAGCAGCGGCAGGGACACAGGGGCGGCGGCTCCCCACAGGCATGTCCCACAATGTGCGACGAAGCGGGGCCTGTCCTGCACAAAGTGGGACACGCCAGCAGCGGCAGGGGCACCGCAAGGGCGGCAGGCCACCCCGGCGTGTGTCGGCGTGTGACAGGGGCACGCTGACGAGCGACATCGGGCGTGACAGCGTGGGGGGAGGCATCCATCACCCCTCTGGAGAGAACGTGACCGAGTACTTCGACCGCACCGCCGACAAGACCTACACCAAGGTCTACAAGGCCGAGACGCCCGACATCCTCGCCGCGTTCGCCGCGTTCGACCAGGCGGTGTTCGCCCCGGAGGGCCGCGCGATCCCGTTGAAGTACCGCGAGCTCATCGCCCTCGCCGTCGGCATCACCACCCAGTGCGTGTTCTGCATCGACGGGCACTCGCAGAACGCGGTCAGGGCGGGCGCCACCGAGGCGGAGCTCGCCGAGGCGGCCTGGGTCGCGACTGCGATCCGCGCGGGCGGCGGCTACGCGCACGGGCGCCTTGCGTTCAAGCTCGCCGACGACGCCCGCCCGCACCAGCACTGATGGCATCCGTCGTCTCCCCGCTCGAGGCCGAGGCGCTGGAGTTCATCCGCGCGCTCATCCGCATCGACAGCGTCAACACCGGCGAGGCCGCGACGATCGGGGACGGCGAGACCCGCGCCGCGCTCTTCGTGAAGGAGCGCCTCGAGGAGGTCGGGTACGAGACGGTCCTCGTCGAACCGCGCCCCGGGCGGGCGAGCCTGATCGCGCGTCTGGCGGGGGCGGATCCGGATGCCGGTGCCCTCGTCGCCCATGCCCACCTCGACGTCGTGCCGGTCGAGGCGGAGAACTGGTCGTACCCGCCGTTCGGCGCCGAGATCCACGACGGCATGCTCTACGGACGCGGCGCGGTGGACATGAAGGACTTCGCGGGGATGCTGCTCGCGATCGCGCGCGCCTTCCGGCGCGAGGGGGTCGTCCCCCGCCGCGACCTGATCTTCGCGTTCTTCGCCGACGAGGAGGCCGGCGGCGTCTGGGGCGCCCGCTGGATCGTCGAGAACCGTCCCGAGCTGTTCGCCGGGGCGACCGAGGCGCTCAGCGAGGTCGGCGGCTTCTCCCTGCCGCTGCCCGACGACCGCCGCGCCTACCTCGTCGCCACCGCCGAGAAGGGCGTGACCTGGGCCACGCTCACCGCGCGCGGGCACGCCGCGCACGGGTCGCTCCCCACGGCCGACAACGCCGTCGTGCGCGTCGCGCAGGCTGTCGCCGCGGTCGGCGCGCACCGGTTCCCGGTCGTCCGCACGGCCACGCTCGAGCGGTTCCTCGACCTCTACGCCCGGGCGGGCGGCGATGTCGACGACCTCGGGTTCGCGGCATCCCTCCTGGATGCCGGGATGCGCACGACCGCGTCGCCGACCGTGCTGCAGGCGGGCGGGAAGACGAACGTCATCCCCTCGTCGGCCTCGGCGCGACTGGACATCCGTGTGCTTCCCGGGCAGGACGACGCCCTGCGGGCGCAGCTCGCCGAGATCGTCGGTCCCGACATCGAGATCGCGTGGGGGCGCGAGGTGCGGGCGATCGAGTCGCCCGTGGACGCCCGGCTCGTCGGCATCCTGCAGGAGGCCGTCTCGGCGGAGGACCCGGGCGGAACCGTCGTGCCGTACCTGCTGCCGGCCAGCACGGACAACAAGCACCTGGCCCGGCTCGGCATCCGCGGCTACGGCTTCGTGCCGCTCCGCGTGCCGGCGGACTTCGACGTGTTCGGGCAGTTCCACACGGCTGACGAGCACGTCCCGATCGAGGCCCTGCACTTCGGCACCCGGGTGACCGCGCGGATCCTGCGCGACGCCTGACCCCGGATGCCGCGGGGGCCCGGCCCCCGGGGGCGGGGGTGGGCTCGGTGCCGTGCTCCGGTGAGAGCGGGTCCGACCCGGGCACGCAGCAGCGCACACGCCGTGAGGTGCGCGGTTCCTCCGGAGCCCTGCATGCGGCGGGCACACGACGACCCCGGGCGCGGCGCGAGGCCGGGCCCGGGGTCGTCGTCGTGGTCAGGCCGAGACCTTGGTCCGGACCTTCTCGCGCAGCTTCCGCGCCGGGGCCGTCTTGGCGTGGGTGGCGTAGATCATGAACCCGACGAAGGTCAGGCCGCCGACGAGGTTGCCGAGGACGGTCGGGATCTCGTTCCAGATCAGGTAGTCGCCGATGGTGAAGTCCGCGCCGAGCATGAGCCCGATCGGGAACAGGAACATGTTGACCACCGAGTGCTCGAACCCCATGTAGAAGAAGAGCATGATCGGCATCCACATCGCGATGACCTTGCCAGGGAGGCTGTCCGACATCATCGCGCCGACGACGCCGGTCGAGACCATCCAGTTGCAGAGGACGCCGCGGACGAACAGGGTCAGCATGCCCGCGGCTCCGAACTCGGAGTAGCCGACGGTGCGCCCTTCGCCGATGTGGCCGATGGCCTGACCGACCTCGCTCACGTCGGTCGAGAAGCCGTACGTGAAGACGATCGCCATGAGGAGGGCGACGGTCAGGGCCCCGCCGAAGTTGCCGAGGAAGACGAGGCCCCAGTTGCGCAGCATGCCGCGCAGGGTCACCCCGGGCCGCCGGTCGAGCAGCGCGAGCGGTACCAGCGTGAACACACCGGTCAGCAGGTCGAAGCCGAGCAGGTAGAGCATGACGAAGCCGACGGGGAACAGCAGGGCTCATATCAGCGGCGACC
>VGAV01000159.1 GCA_016870695.1 Actinomycetota bacterium
GTCGACGATTGTCTTGGCGAGGGCGCCGGCGGCGGCCGCGTCGAGACGGATGTTGATGAAGCCCGGGCCGGCCACCTCGACGGAGGCGATGCCATCCACGTCCTGCAGCCGTCCGGCGACCTCGGCGGCGAACTCGCGCGGGTTCGCCCCGACGACCTTCGACAGCTTGAGCGCCGCATTGGAGGCCCAGTCGCCGTGGTCGCGGTTCTTCGGCCGCTCGAGCGGCAGGTCCGCCGCAGTCAGCCCCTCGGACGAGCCCTCTCGTCGGGCCTCGGCGAGCGGGGCGATGACGGCGAGCAGGGCGGCGGAGAGGGCTGCGGGATCCATAACCCTCCGATTCTAGGGCGCGCGCTCCGTCGGGCGGAGCCGCGCGGGCTCCGCTGGCGCGCGCGTCTGCAGGACCGATGGGGCGCACGTGCACGCGTGCGACGGATGAGGCGGCCGCGGGGCCGGCCGTCCTGCAGACGCGCGGTCCGGCGCTCAGCCGTCCTGCAGACGCGCGGTCTGACCCTGCAGACGCGCGGTCCTGCGCTCAGCCGTCCTGCAGACGCGCTGCCCGGCCCTGCAGAGGTGCGGCCCCGCCGGCCTCGGACGGGCTCAGGCGATGCGTACCAGCGACACGTGGTCGTCCGGCTCCCCCGCCGGGTTGTCGGACACGGCATCCACGGTCATCCGCTCCAAGCCGACGTAGCCGCCGTGGTAGCTGAGGAAGGCGCAGTCCGCGGCGTCACGGCCCGTCGCGATACGGACCAGCTGCCGACGGTCGGACAGGCGGGTGGCATCCACCACGTACCAGTCCCCCTCGACGTACGCCTCGGCGACGGCGTGGAAGTCCATCGGCACCAGCCCCGGCGCGAAGCACGCGGCGTAGCGGGCGGGCACGTCCATGGCGCGCAGCAGCGCGATGACGAGGTGCGCGTAGTCGCGGCACACGCCCTGGCCGCTCGACAGCGTCTCCACGGCGGAGTCGGTCCCCAGGCTCATCCCGGGCGAGTAGGTGACGGTGGATGCCACGAACTCCGAGATCGCGCCGAGGAGCTCGACGCCCGCGAGTCCGCCGAACTGCCGCCGCGCCTGTCCGAAAACGGCGTCGGACTGGGCGTACCGGCTCGGGCGCAGGTAGGAGATGAGGTCCAGGGCCGTCGACGCGGGCGGCGTGGCGCTCCCGTCGGCGACGGCCTCGTACCGGATCGTGAGCGGCCCGGCGGTGCCGGTGAGGCGGTGAAGGCGGCTGCCGGCGGCATCCACGATCTCGCGCGGGACCACCTCGCGATCGCCCTGGACGATCCGCAGCTCCTCGTGGGCGAGGGGCACGCCTCGAGCGGCGGTGATCTGCAGGATGAGGTCGACGGACGCCCCCAGATCGAGGTCGAGTTCGGCGGTCACTCGGCGCGGCACCGGGTAATCCTCGCACGCTCGCGACCCCCCGCGGCGCGCAGGCCGCAAGGCCGTCGGGAACCGGCCGTGTCAGCCGCGTCCCGGCCCGCCGGGAGTGGCGCCGCCGGGGGTCGTCGACGCGGCGCCCTCGACCCCGCCGGGGGTCGTCGCGCCCTTCTTCTGCCCGCCGGGAGTGCTGGAACTGCCGTTGCCGTTGCCGTTGTTGTTGCCGGGTCCCGTGTTCCCGCCCTCGGACGGGTCGTCCTTCGACTTGTCCTCCTTCGGCTCCTTCGTCTCCCCCTCCTCCTGCTCGGGGATGGAGTCGTCGCCGCCGTCGTCCGTCTCGGTGGCCGGCGTCTGCGGGGCCGGCTCCTGCGTCTGAACCGGCTCCTGCGTCTGCTCCTCGGTCGGCGTCGACTCCGGCGTCGGGGACGGGGCGGACACGAGAGACGTGAGGTCCGCGCGGACGGCCGCGATGGCCGCGAGGATCCGCTCGGCCTCGTCTGCGGGGATCTCCCCCGCGTCGCGACGGGCGACCACCTCGGCCTCGAGAGCGTCCAGCGAGGCGAGCGCGCCGGCGTAGTCGCCCGCCGCGGCCTGGTCGGCAACGGTCTCGACGCTGCCCTGCCACGCGGTGGGCTCCGCGGCGGGGGGCGTGCAGCCTACGAAACCGAGCGTCGCCGCCACGACGACGGACGCGAGCATCATCCGACGGCGCATCACTCCCCCACCTCTCGCCACAGATCGTCGACGTGCTGGTCCAGCGGTTGCGGCAGGCCCGGCAGATCGGGCTCGGGCGCGGCCGGGTCCCCGCCAATCGAGGCCGCAACGGCGACCCCGCCCCCCGCGAGGAGGAGGGCGATGAGGGATGCCACGAGGATCGGCGTGCGGCGGGAACGACGACGAGCAGGCGGTGCGGGCGGCCGCGGCGGGGCGTCGAGCACCCGCGTGGGGGCCGTCGTGGTCGGAAGCCGCGTGGTCGCGGCGGTGGTCGCCCCCGCCGCGGCGGGCACCGGGACGTTGCCGAGCGTGCGCAGCGCGACGATGACGCTCGCGGCATCCGGCCTCTCCGCCGGGTCGACCGCGGTCATGGCCTCGAGGATCTCCCGCCACGGCGCAGGCACCCCCTCGGGGATCGGCGGCGGCGTCACCAGACGTGCGGCGAGCGACTCGTTCGCCGTGCTGCCCGCGAACGGGCGCCGACCGGTGAGCGCCTCGATGAGCACGAGGCCGAGGGCGTAGATGTCGGTGGCCGGTGCCGGCGGCATCCCGCGGACCTGCTCCGGGCTGAGGTACGCGGCGGTGCCGATGACGGTGTTCGTGCCCGTCATGCGGGTGGCGCCCACCAGGGAGGCGATGCCGAAGTCGGCCAGGGTCGCCCGCGGGGTGGCCCCCGTGTGCGCGGCGGGACGAAGCAGGATGTTCGACGGCTTCACGTCGCGGTGGACGATGCCCCGCGAGTGGATGACCGCGAACGCCTCCGCGATCTCGCGCCCGACGCGCGCCGTCTCGGATCCGGTGCGCGGGCCCTTCGCGATGAGGTCGGACAGGGTGGGACCGGCGATGAGCTCCATCGCCAGGTACGCCGGCTCGGCGTCGAGACGCGCGTCGTACAGCGTGACGAGCGACGGATGCGAGAGCGAGGCGAGCAACCGGATCTCCGAGCGGACGCGCGCGACGTCGGACGGATCGGCGCTCTCCCCCGAGATGACCTTGAGGGCCAGCGTCCGACCGAGCGACGTGTCGACCGCCTCGTACACGCTCGCGTAACCGCCGCGACCGAGGAGCCGGCCCAGGCGGTACCGCCCGTCGAACAGGTCGTCGACGCCCGGGCGGAAGGCCTGGGTCGCCTGCGAGTCGTCCTGACGGTCGATGTCCGGGGTCAGGTCCGGCGCAGTGCGCTCGCCCGACGAGGTCGCCGGTTCGGTCATAACGTGCTCCTCAGGGGCCGAGCCCCGGCGGATCCTCGGGGTCAGATGACGTCGTCGTTGGACGATCGGGTGCTCGAGCGGGTCACCTGTGCGCCGCCGAGGCCCTCGGTGCGGGTCACGGTGTCGGTCTGACGACGACGGACCAGCAGGACGAGGCCGATCACGAACACGATCGCCCCCGCACCCATCATGATGTAGCCGATGGTGCTGAGGTCGACGTACTCATTGGGCAGGTTGACCGCGAAGGCGAGGACAGCGCCGATGACGAACAGCGCGATGCCGGCTCCGATGCTCATGACAAAACCCCTTTCGAAGGTCTCACAAGCATCCCAGTCGGGACGGGTGACGCTGTAAGCCTTGACAAGACCGTGTCAACCGCGGTGCGTCGTCCGGCCCCGGACGGTTGCATGGATGCCATGAGCAAGAACGACGTGACCACCCGTTCGAACCGCGGCCAGTGGGAGAACTCCGTGGAGGGGCGCCCCGAGTACTCGGCCAGCTTCTCGAGCAAGGACGAGGCCGTGGACCAGGGCCGAGCGATCGCCGACGAGCTCGGCGGGCAGCATTTCGTCGAGGACGCCGAGCCGACCGGCGCGATCACCGACGAGGACTGAGGCCGTCCCGGGCGGCGCCGCGCGGGCTTCGCGCCGCGCTGCGCGGTGCTGTGCACTGCGCCGTGCCGAGTCGCGCAGGCCGTGACTTGCCGCATATGTCCGCCCAGCGGCATCCCTCGCGTACATCTGCGACAAGTCAGCGCGGAAGGGGCGGGGACGTCGGCGTCGGCGCCGGCGTCAGGGCGGTGGGGTGCGCGGTGCTAACCTTGACCGGTCCGCCTCCGTAGCTCAGGGGATAGAGCGTTGGTTTCCGGTACCAGAAGTCGCAGGTTCGAATCCTGTCGGGGGCACCACGTCGAACGGCCGCGAACTCAGTGAACAACTGAGAGCGCGGCCGTTCCGCCGTTGACGCGGGCGATCCCGGCATCGCGGAGCGTGAGAGCGCTCCCCTCGCCGCGGCTGACCGCGGGCTCTTGTGACCCCGCTTTGTGAGCGATAACATCACCGGGTCACAGGATTCGGCGGCCGACGAGGGCCGCGCGAAAGGACCGCAATGAAGCAGACCCTTCCCCGTCGGACGCTCACGAGCGTCACGACATTGGCTCTCGCGCTGACCGGCGCGCTCGTCGCCACGCAGCCCGCCGCGGCCGCGGACGACCGACTGGTCGCGCACTACCCCCTGACCGAGACGAGCGGCACGACCGCCGTCGACGCGTCGGGCAAGGGCCGCAACGCCACCTACGTCGGGGGCGCCTCGCTCACCGGCGCGGAGGGCGTGCGGCTCGACGGGACGGACGACTACATCGACCTCCCCGACAACCTCCTCTCCGGGCTGAACTCGGTGACGGTGAGCACCGACGTCCTCGTCCGGGCCGGCCAAGGCACCCCATACTTCATCTACGGCCTCGGCAACACCTCCGGCGGGGTCGGCAACGGGTACCTGTTCTCCACGGGCAACCCGTTCAAGACCGCCATCGCCACCGGCAACTGGACCACCGAGCAGACGGTCAACAGCAACGCCGACCTGCAGCGCGACGTGTGGAAGACCATCACCTACACGCTCGACGACGCGACCGACACGGCGCGCGTCTACCTCGACGGCGTCCAGGTGGGCCAGGCCACGAATGTCACGATCACGCCCGGCGCGATCGGCGGCGGCACCACGACGGCGAACTACCTCGGACGTTCCGTGTACGACGCCGACCGCCGTCTGTCCGGCAGCCTCCGCGACTTCCGCATCTACAACACAGCGCTCTCCGCCGCCGACGTCGCCGCGCTCGTTCCCACCGACGCGACCCGCCTGCAGCGCGACGCGGCGGCGCTGTCGCTGGGCGACCTCGGCGCCGTGACGGCGGACCTCACCCTCCCCGCGACGGGCGCCAACGGGTCGGCCGTCACCTGGGCCACCAGCAACGCCGGCGCCGTCAGCGCGACCGGCAAGGTCACCCGCCCCGCCGCCGGACAGCAGCCCGCCACCGCGACGCTCACGGCGACACTCACGCGAGGCTCGGCGACGCAGACGCGCACCTTCGCGGTCACCGTCGCCCCGATGCCCGGCCGGGACGACCTCGCCCGCGCCGATCTCGACACGATCACGATCGCCAACGCCGGAGACATCCGCGGCAACATCACCCTGCCCGCGAAGGGCGCCGTGAACGGTACCGCGCTCACCTGGACCGCCTCCCCCGCCGGCGTCATCACGACGACCGCCCAGGGCGGGAAGGCGGCCGGCGTCGTCACCCGGCAGGCCGCCGACACCACCGTGACGCTCACCGCAGCGGCATCCGGAACCTCCCAGACCCGGCAGATCCAGGTCACCGTCACGGCCGCCCCGGCGGGCCTCGACAAGGACTACTCGGCCGGATACCTGTGGACCCACTTCGCCACCGAGGGCGGCTACGAGAAGATCTTCCTCGGCCACAGCACCGACGGACTGCACTGGGAGAAGCTGAACGACAACAAGCCCATCCTCGCCAACCTCGGCGGCGACCTCGGCGTGCGCGACCCGCACCTCGTCCGCTCCCCCGAGGGCGACAAGTACTGGATCATCGGCACCGACCTGCACGCCGAAGGCGGCGGCCCCGGCGGCTCCGGCTGGAACCAGCTGAACGCCAGCCAGAACATCGTCGTCTGGGAGTCCACCGACCTGGTGAACTGGAGCGACCAGCGCATCGTCTTCGCCGGGTTCGAC
>VGAV01000160.1 GCA_016870695.1 Actinomycetota bacterium
CGACGCCGCGCGCGGCGAGGGCGAGGCCGGCTGATGGCCCGCATCGTCGCCGAGCTCGGCCGCCCGGAGACCCCGGACGAGACCGCCGCACGCAAGGCCGAGGCCTCACGGCGCTACCGCTCCAGCAAGACATTCCGCAACCTCATCGCCGCGCTGCTCGCGACGGTCGGCATCGTGTTCGTCGTGGTCGTCGGCGTCCCGCGCGGCGAGATCGCCGAGCGGCCGCAGCCCGACGTGGCCGCACTGGCCGCGGACCTGTCCGACGACATCGGCCGCCCCGCCCTGGCCCCCGCCCTCCCCGAGGGCTGGCGCGTCAATCAGGCGCAGGTCGAGGGTCAGGGCGGCACCGAGGCGTGGACCATGGTCTACGTCCGTTCCGGCGAGTCCGGCTTCCTCCGGATCGCGCAGGGCCTGGAGGCCGACGAGGCCTGGGCCGCCCAGGTGCTCGACGGGGCCCGCAGCTCCGAGACGATCGACATCTCGGGCATCGAGTGGAACGTCTACCGTCCGAGCGACCCCGAGCGCTCCGGAAACATCTCCTACGCGCTCGGCACCCCGGCGGGCGAGGACTACGTCCTCATCTACGGCGACGCCGCCGAAGAGACCGCCGCCGAGGCAGCATCCAGTGTCGTCCCCCAGATCCGAGAACTGAGAGAGGTGCCGTGAACGCTCGTCTGACGCCGCGCGAGGCCTGGTCCGAGATGCTCGAGGGGAATCGCCGGTTCGTCTCCGGCACGCCCCGCCATCCCCGACAGGACGTCGAGCGCCGCACCGAGCTCGCCACCTACCAGCGCCCCAACGCCGCGCTGTTCGGCTGCTCGGACTCGCGACTGGCCGCCGAGATCATCTTCGACGAGGGCCTGGGCGACCTGTTCGTCGTGCGCAACGCGGGCCAGGTGATCTCGGACTCCGTCATCGGCAGCCTCGAGTACGCCGTCGGCGTGCTGGAGGTCCCGCTCATCGTCGTCCTCGCGCACGACGCGTGCGGTGCCGTCGGCGCCGCCATCGACAGCACCGGCATGGACGCGCCGACCCTCCCCGCCTACATCTGGCGGCAGATCGCGCCGATCGTGCCCTCGGTCCGCCGCGTGCAGCGCGCCGAGGCCGCCGAGGGCCGCACCCCCGAGCGCCCGAACCCCGAGCTGGTGGGCCGCGAGCACCTGCGCTACACCGTCGGCGAGCTGCTGCGCGCCTCCGAGCTCATCAGCGAGGCGGTCGCCGCCGGACGCGTCGCCGTCGTGGGCGCCAACTACCGACTCGACGAAGGGGAAGCCGTCCCCATCGTCGCCATCGGCGACGTGGACGAGCCCCGCGCCGCCGACCCCGCCTAACCGAACCACCACCGGCGATCAGGAGAACAACGACGTGACCGACATCGAGTACCGCATCGAGCACGACACCATGGGTGAAGTGCGTGTGCCGAAGGACGCCCTCTACGCCGCGCAGACGCAGCGCGCGGTCGAGAACTTCCCGATCTCCGGCACGGGTCTCGAGTCGACCCAGATCGCGGCGCTCGCCCGCATCAAGAAGGCCGCCGCGCTCGCCAACAAGGAGCTCGGCACCCTCGACGCCGGCATCGCCGACGCCATCGCGCAGGCCGCCGACGAGGTCATCACCGGTGCGCACGACGTGCACTTCCCGGTCGACACGTACCAGACCGGCAGCGGCACCTCCTCGAACATGAACATGAACGAGGTGCTCGCCACGCTGGCGACCGGGATCCTCGGCGCGCCGGTGCACCCGAACGACCACGTCAACGCGTCGCAGTCGTCGAACGACGTCTTCCCGACGTCGGTGCACATCGCGGTCACGCAGGCGCTCATCGACGACCTCATCCCCGCCCTCGACCACCTCAGCGTCGCACTCGAGGCCAAGGCCGAGGCATGGAAGGGCATCGTCAAGTCGGGCCGCACCCACCTGATGGATGCCACCCCGGTGACGCTCGGTCAGGAGTTCGGCGGCTACGCGCGTCAGATGCGCCTCGGCATCGAGCGCGTGCAGGCCGTGCTCCCCCGGGTCGGCGAGGTCCCCCTGGGCGGCACGGCCGTCGGCACGGGCATCAACACCCCGCTAGGCTTCCCGCAGAAGGTCATCGAGATCCTCGCGAACGACACCGAGCTGCCGATCACCGAGGCGAAGGACCACTTCGAGGCCCAGGCCAACCGGGACGGTCTCGTCGAGGCATCCGGCGCCCTGCGCACCATCGCGGTGTCGCTCACCAAGATCAACAACGACATCCGCTGGATGGGCTCCGGCCCCAACACGGGCCTCGGCGAGTTGCACATCCCGGACCTGCAGCCGGGCTCCTCGATCATGCCGGGCAAGGTCAACCCCGTCGTCCCCGAGGCGACCCTCATGGTGTGCGCCCGCGTCATCGGCAACGACGCCACGGTCGCGTGGGCCGGCGCGTCGGGCTCGTTCGAGCTGAACGTCGCCATCCCGGTGATGGGCACCGCGCTGCTGGAGTCGATCCGCCTGCTGTCGAACGCGATGCGCGTCCTCGCCGACAAGACCGTCGACGGGCTCGAGGCCAACGTCGCGCGCGCCGAGGCGTTCGCCGGCATGTCGCCGTCCATCGTGACGCCGCTGAACAAGGTCATCGGCTACGAGGCCGCCGCCAAGATCGCCAAGCACTCCGTCGCCAAGGGCATCACCGTCCGCGAGGCGGTCATCGACCTCGGCTACGTCGAGCGCGGCGAGATCACCGAAGAGGTGCTCGACGCCAAGCTCGACCTGCTCTCGATGACCCACCCGGGCTGAGCCCGCCTCCGACGGCCCCGGTCCCGCCTCTCCACGACGCGGGTCCGGGGCCGTCCGCGTTCCGCGATCCGGCGCGCGATAATCGGAGCATGAACCGCATCCCGAGACCCGTCTCGGCGCGCGTGCGCGTTCTGCTCGCGATCCTCGCGGTCGCCCTGCTCGGGCTCATCATCGCCGGCGGCGTCACCTTCGCCGTGCAGAGCGAACGGGTCGTCGCGAACGCGCAGCGACAGCTCGACGGCTTCGCCTCCCGCGCGCAGGCCCAGCTCGACCAGGGCGAGGTCACCGCCGAGCTCGCCCGCTCGGCCATCCCCGGCCGCACCGACAGCACCCTGGCCGTCCAGGACGGACGGGTCGTCGGGGCGACGGCGGCGCCGCCAGGACTCTCTCTGGCCACCGACGAGGTGTTCGTCGCCGCCCTCGATGCGGCGCTGCGCGACGGGGCGACGTCGGGACGCCTGCCGAGCTCCGTCGGCACGGTGCTGTGGGCCTCGGCCGGGGTCGGCGACGCGCACGTCGTGCAGGGGATCTCGCTGGACCAGCGCATGGAGCTCGTGACCCTGTCGGTCACGACGTACGCGCTCGCGGCGACCGGCGTCCTCCTCGCCCTCGGGGTCGCCTCCTGGTTCCTCACCGGCCGGCTGTTCTCGCCGCTCCGCCAGCTGCGCGACACCACGGACGCCATCACGATCGCCGACCTGGGCATGCGCCTGCGCGCCCGCGGGAACGACGAGCTGTCCGACTTCACGGCATCCGTCAACTCCATGCTCGACCGCCTGGAGATGTCCGTCGACGCGCAGCGGCAGCTGCTCGACGACGTGCGCCACGAGCTCAAGACCCCCATCACGATCGTGCGCGGGCACCTGGAGATGATGAACCCGGCCGATCCGCGCGACGTGGCGGAGACCCGGGACCTCGGCATCGCCGAGCTCGACCGCCTCTCCCGTCTCGTCGACGACATCGACGCGCTCGCGACGGTCGAGACGGGCACGCTGTCGACCGGGATCGTCGACGTCGGCGCCCTCACGGACCGCGTCGGCGAGCTCGTGAGCGCGATCCCGCGGCATTCCTGGGTGGTCGAGGCCCGGGGGCGCGGGCGTCTCACCGGCGATCACGACCGCCTCGTGCAGGCGTGGCTGCAGCTCGCCGACAACGCCGCCAAGCACACCCCCGCGGACACCCCGATCGAGATCGGAAGCAGCACCGACGGCACCACCGCGCACCTCTGGGTCCGCGATCACGGCCCCGGCATCCCGCCGGCCGCGCGCCACCGGATCTTCCGCCGCTTCGACCGGGTGACCGGCCGCCGCGGCGTCGAGGGGTCGGGCCTGGGCCTGTCGATCGTGGACGCGATCGCCAAGGCGCACGACGGCCACTGCACGGTCGCCGACACCCCCGGCGGCGGAGCGACCGTCACGCTGCACATCCCCTTGGACCCCGGACACACCCCCGCCGACCTCCCCACGCCCGTGCGTGCGGGAGACGTCGTCATGCAGAGAGAGGCCACCGGATGACACGCATCCTCATCGCCGAGGACGAGGAGCGCATCTCCGCTTTCGTGGCGAAGGGACTCGAGGCCGCCGGCTACCAGACCGTGATCATCGACGACGGCGCCGACGCCCTCGACCGCGCGCTCTCGGGCGACGTCGACCTGCTCCTTCTGGACGTGGGGCTGCCGAGCATGGACGGCTTCGAGGTGCTGCGCTGCCTCCGCGGACAGGGCTCGGCGATCCCGGTCATCATGCTCACCGCCCGCACGAGCACGCGCGACACGGTCGACGGCCTGGACGCCGGCGCGAACGACTACATGGCCAAGCCCTTCAAGTTCGACGAGCTGCTCGCGCGTGTCCGCTCGCGGCTGAGGGAGAGCGTCCCCGTCGGCACGATCAACGTCTCCCACGGCGATGTGACCCTCGACGTCCTGGCCCGCCGCGCCACGGTGGACGGTCGGGAGATCGACCTCAGCGCCCGGGAGTTCGCGCTGTCCGAGCAGTTCGTCCGCCACGCCGGCCAGGTGCTCAGCCGGGAGCAGCTGCTCAGCCGCGTGTGGGGCATGGACTTCGACCCGGGCTCGAACATCGTCGACGTGTACGTGCGGTACCTGCGTGCGAAGTTCGGTCCGTCGCGGATCGTCACGGTCCGCGGAGCCGGTTACCGCTGGGAGTGACCCCGCCAACCCAGAAGCCCCCGGTGGGGGAACCGGGGGCTGGGGAGAGATCCGGTGCCCGGGTGGTCTGCCGACTTACCCGAAAAGCCGGTGACCTGCCGAATCGGGCGGGATCTCTGCTTCTCCTTGGGGGGGAACCGCCGAGGCGGTGACGAGGTCTCCCTCGCCGTTGCCTCAACTCTGACGGACGAGGGTGAGAACAGCGGGAGCCGCAGGTGAGAAAGCTCTCATGTAGGGGTGAAAAGAAGAAGGGACCTGGATGCCGTGGCATCCAGGTCCCTTCCCTTCTCGCTGTTACGAGAGCTCGCCGGCCTCCAGCAGCTCGGTGACGAGCGCCGCGATCGCGGACCGCTCCGAGCGGGTGAGGGTGACGTGCCCGAAGAGCGCGTGGCCCTTGAGGGTCTCGATGACCGAGGCGACGCCGTCATGACGCCCGACCCGCAGGTTGTCCCGCTGACCGACGTCGTGCGTGAGGACGACCTTCGAGTTCTGGCCGATGCGGCTCAGCACCGTCAGGAGTACGTTGCGCTCGAGCGACTGCGCCTCGTCCACGATGACGAACGAGTCGTGCAGCGACCGGCCGCGGATGTGCGTGAGCGGCAGCACCTCGAGGAGACCCCGCGCCAGCACCTCTTCCAGGACGTTGGACGAGACGACCGACCCGAGCGTGTCGAAGACCGCCTGACCCCACGGGTTCATCTTCTCGGCCTGGTCGCCGGGGAGGAAGCCCAGCTCCTGACCGCCGACGGCGAACAGCGGACGGAACACGATGATCTTCTTCTGCTGCTGGCGCTCGAGGACCGCCTCCAGCGCGGCGCAGAGCGCGAGGGCCGACTTGCCCGTGCCCGCACGACCGCCGAGCGACACGATGCCGACCTCCGGGTCGAGCAGCAGATCGAGCGCCACCCGCTGCTCCGCGGAGCGGCCGTGCAGGCCGAACGCATCCCGGTCGCCGCGGACGAGCCGGAACTCGCCGCGGCCGGTGACGCGGCCAAGCGCCGAGCCCCGCTCGGAGTGGATGATGAGCCCGGTGTTCACGGGGAGGCCGGCGACGACCTCGCTCGTGGCGACCTCGGTCTCGTACAGGTCGCTGAGCTCGTCGCCCGAGACGTCGATCGTG
>VGAV01000161.1 GCA_016870695.1 Actinomycetota bacterium
GACGAGCAGATCCGCGGCGCCGGCGCGGGCCACCCGCAGCGGGTCGTCGGCCTTGCGGACGCTCTCGTCCGCGGCGACGGGGATGTCGAGGTAGCCGACGCGCTCCCTCAGCTGGGCGAGCTCGTCGATCTCCGCGCACGGCTGCTCGACGTACTCGAGGTCGAACTCGGCCAGCGCGTGGACGGCGCGCTCGGCCTCGTCGACGTTCCAGCCGCCGTTCGCGTCGATGCGGATGCGGCCCTCCGGTCCCAGCCGGCGGCGCACGGCGCGCACGCGGGCGACGTCGTCGGCGAGCACCTGTCCGCGCTCGGCGACCTTCACCTTGGCGGTGCGGCATCCGTCGAACCGGTCGAGCACGGCGTCGACCCGGTCCGCGGCGACCGCGGGCACGGTCGCGTTGACGGGGACGGCCGTGCGCACGGGCGGCGGGGCGGAAGTCCAGCCGAAGTCGAGGGCACCGGCGAGCCAGGTGGCGGCCTCGCGGTCGCCGTACTCGACGAAGGGGGAGAACTCCGTCCACCCCTCCGGGCCCTCCAGCAGGACCGCCTCGCGCGTCTCGACGCCGCGGAACCGCGTCACGAGGGGGAGGGTCACGACCCGCGCGGTCGCGAGGAGGGCGTCCAGCGGGGGGAGGGCGGCGGTGCTCATCCCTTCATCCTGTCGCGTGGAGGCCGTCCGCGTCAGCCGCCCGCATCCGGGGACACGGGAATAGGCTGGCCGCATGCTCTTCGACACCCCGGTCCGGCTCGGCGTCCAGATCCAGCCGCAGCACGTCCAGTACTCCGACATCCGCGACGCCGTCCTCCGCCTGGAGGAGATGGGCGTCGACATCCTGTTCAACTGGGACCACTTCTTCCCGCTCTACGGCGACCCGGACGGCGAGCACTTCGAGGCGTGGACCATGCTCGCCGCGTGGGCCGAGCAGACCGAGCGCGTCGAGTTCGGCGCCCTCGTGAACTGCAACAGCTACCGCAACGCGGACCTGCAGGCCGACATGGCCCGCACGATCGACCACATCAGCAAGAAGGGCGGCGACACCGGCCGCTTCATCTTCGGCACCGGCTCCGGCTGGTTCGAGCGCGACTACGACGAGTACGGCTACGAGTTCGGCACCGCCGGGTCCCGCCTGAACGCGCTCGCGACGGACCTCGACCGCATCGTCGCGCGGTGGGGCAAGCTCAACCCGGCACCGACCCGTGGCATCCCGGTCATGATCGGCGGCAAGGGCGAGCAGAAGACGCTCCGCATCGTGGCGCGTCACGCCGACATCTGGCACAGCTTCGTGACCCCCGACGAGCTGCCGCACAAGCTGGGCGTCATCGAGCGCTGGGCCGAGACGGAGGGGCGCGACCTGTCGGGTCTCGTCGTCTCGAACGAGCTGAAGGACCGCGACGAGTCCGACGCCGACGCGCTGTTCGACGCGGGCACCCGCCTGTTCACGCTCGGCTTCTCGGGTCCGGACTGGGACTACTCGATCGTGGAGCGGTGGCTCGCCTGGCGCGACGCGAAGAACGCCTGAGCCGGTGACCGTCTCCGACATCTTCGACCCGGACGAGTGGGTCCCGGCGCCCGGGGCGGAGCGCTACACCGACATCACCGCGCACGTCACGCATGACGGCCGGGTCGCCCGCATCGCGTTCGATCGTCCGGAGGTGCGCAACGCCTTCCGTCCGCACACCGTCGACGAGCTGTACACGGCGCTCGACATCGCGCGGCAGAACCCCCGGATCGGCGTGGTCCTCCTGACCGGCAACGGTCCGAGCCCGAAGGACGGCGGCTGGGCGTTCTGCTCCGGCGGCGACCAGCGCATCCGCGGGCGCGACGGCTACAAGTACTCGGACGACGAGGCTGCCGTCGGCGATCCCGCGCGCGCCGGGCGCCTGCACATCCTCGAGGTGCAGCGGCTCATCCGCTTCATGCCGAAGGTCGTCATCGCGGTCGTGCCGGGCTGGGCCGCGGGCGGCGGCCACTCACTGAACGTCGTGTGCGACCTGTCGATCGCCAGCGCCGAGCACGGGCGGTTCAAGCAGACGGATGCCGATGTCGGCTCGTTCGACGCCGGCTACGGGTCCGCCTATTTCGCCCGCCAGATCGGGCAGAAGTTCGCCCGCGAGATCTTCTTCCTCGCGGAGGAGTACTCGGCGCAGCGCGCGTACGAGATGGGGGCGGTCAACCGCGTCGTCCCGCACGCCGAGCTCGAGCGCGAGGCGCTCGGGATGGCCCGCACCATCCTCTCGAAGTCGCCCACGGCCATCCGCATGCTGAAGTACGCGTTCAACGCGGTCGACGACGGTCTGGTGGGCCAGCAGCTCTTCGCGGGCGAGGCCACGCGACTGGCGTACGGCACCGACGAGGCCGCGGAGGGCCGCGACTCCTTCCTCGAGAAGCGGGCTCCCGACTGGTCCGGCGTCCCGTGGCACTTCTGATCCCCGGATGCCGCCCCGGCGGAGCGCGGTGAGACTCGCGGCCCCACCGTCCTCGGACGCGCGCGACGTCCTGCGGGCGCTGCGCGCGGCCGTGTTCGGCGCCGGGCCGGCGGTGGCGCTGGGGGGCGCGGGCCTGCCGGACGAGGTGCCGCCCGGCACGGCGGTGGTCGTGACGACGTCCGGCTCGACGGGGGTGCCCAAGTCGGTGGCGCTCAGCCGGAACGCCCTGCTGGCGAGCGCGTTCGCGACCTCCGCGCGGATCGGCGAGGGGGCGTGGCTGCTCGCGGTGCCGGCGACCTACGTGGCGGGGGTGCAGGTGCTCGTGCGGGCGCTCGCCGCGGAGCGCGAGCCGGGGGTGCTGGCCGGGTCGTTCCGTCCGGACGCGTTCGCGGCGGCCGCGCTCGGCCTGGTGTCGCACGAGAACGGCGCGCGCGTGCCCACATACACCTCGCTCGTCCCCGCGCAGCTGCAGCGCCTGCTGGACGCGGCGGACGAGGATCCCCAGGTCGCGGAGGCGCTGCGGTCGTTCGAGCGCATCCTCATCGGCGGCCAGGCGCTGCCCCCGGCGACCCGGGAGCGGGCGGCGGGTCTCGGCGCACGGATCGTCCGCACCTACGGCTCGACCGAGACGAGCGGGGGGTGCGTCTACGACGGGGTCCCGCTCGACGGCGTCGAGGTCGCGATCGTCGACGGGGAGGTCCGGCTCACCGGTCCGACCCTCGCCGACGGGTACCTGGGCGAGCCGGCGCGGACGGCGGAGGCCTTCCCGATGGATGCCGCCGGAGTGCACTGGTATCGCACCGGTGACGCCGGCGAGCTGACGGACGGGGTGCTGCGGATCACCGGTCGTCTCGACAACGTCATCGTCTCGGGCGGGGTGAACGTGTCGCTGGACCGGGTGGAGGCGGTGGTCCGCGGCATCCCGGGTCTGGAGACGGCCGTGGTCGTCCCGGTCGAGGACGCGACGTGGGGGCAGGGCTCGGCCGTGGTCGCCGTCGGTGCGGGACCGGCCGACGCGCTCCTCCGGCGGGTGCGGGACGCCGTCGGGCTCGAGGTGGGGCGGCCGGCCCGGCCGTCGCGCGTCGTCCTGGTCGAGGAGATGCCCGTGCTGTCGTCGGGCAAGCCGGACCGCGCGCTGCTGCATCGTCGTCTGGCGGCCGGGGCGGCATAAACTGACCCCTCGTGGCAGCACAGTCTCGCAAGCGTTCCCAGCCCGTGAAGCGTCGGCGCGTCGGCGGTGACCCGTCGAAGCCGAAGGTGGCGTCGCCGGCGGCGGTCGCTCCCGCGACGGCCCGGGACTGGATCGGCGCCGCGCGACTGCGGACGCTGCCGCTGGCCATCACGCCGGTGCTCATCGGCTCAGGCGCGGCGACGCTGGTCGATCCCGCGCTGCACTGGGTGATCGCCCTCGCGTGCCTCGCGGTCGCCGTGTCGCTGCAGATCGGCGTCAACTACGCGAACGACTACAGCGACGGCGTGCGCGGCACGGACGACGTGCGCGTGGGTCCGGCTCGTCTGACGGGGGCCGGCAAGGCCCGCCCGCGCACGGTGCTCATCGTCGCGTTCTCGTTCTTCGCCCTCGCGGCGCTCGTCGGTCTCGCGCTGGTCATCCGGACGCAGCAGTGGTGGCTGCTGCTGGTCGGGGCCGCGTGCATCGTCGCGGCGTACTTCTACACCGGCGGCAAGCGGCCGTACGGCTATAACGCGCTCGGCGAGGTCTTCGTCTTCGTGTTCTTCGGCCTGGTCGCCACCCTCGGGACGACGTGGCTGCAGGTGCGGGCGCTGCCGCAGGAGGCCTGGCTCGGAGCGGTGGCCGCGGGCCTGCTGGCCTGCGCGGTGCTGCTGGTGAACAACCTGCGCGACATCGACCAGGACCGCCTCGCGGGCAAGCGCACCCTGTCGGTCCTCATCGGCCGCACGGCGACGCGGGTGCTGTTCACCGTGTTCGTGCTGGTGCCGTTCGCGATCTCCGCCTTCCTGGCGCTGATCTTCCCGGTCGCGTGGCTGACGCTCATCGCCCTGCTCGGGGGACTGTCGGCGATCCTCATCGTGTGGACCTACCGCGTGCCGCGCGAGCTGATCACGGCGCTGCAGGTCACGAGCCTCACGTCGGTCGCGTACGGCGCCCTGCTGTTCTGGGCGTTCCTCGCGGTCTGAGCCCGCGAAGGCTCAGCGCCGGCCGGCTCGGCGCCGGCCTGCTCAGCGCTGGTCGTCGGGACGATTGCGGTCGACCACGGCGTCCTCGACGTCGGCGTCGGCCTCCGCTGCACTCCGGCGCTCGCGGTTCTCGGCCTTGCGAGCGGCGTTGCGCTCGGCGAGCCCGCCGGTGACCTGGTCGAGCGGTCGACGCAGGAGGAGCAGCGACAGGCTCAAGCCGATGAGGGCCGCGAAGACGGCGGCCAGCCAGGGCAGCTCCTGGAACACCGGGAACAGCAGGAGGATGCCGAGCGGGACCAGGAACGCGAGCAGCCGCAGCACGGTGTAGACCAGGGCGGAGCGGGCACGCATTCGACCATTCTACGGCGGTCGGCGGACCTGTCGGCGTCCGGCCCCTGTCCAGCCGGCGCACGTAGGATTGGGGCATGGCACGGCTGTTGCTGATTCTGGCGCTCGTGGCGACCGCCTTCTGGGTCTACACGATCGTCGACTGCGCCGTGCAACCGGCCGGGCGTCACCGCGGGGTGAGCAAGGCGGCGTGGATGGTCATCGTGATCGTCCTGCCCGTGCTCGGCGGCATCCTGTGGTTCCTCATCGGTCGTGGCCGCGCAAGCCGTCCCACGGCGGCCCGCCGCGCGCCGGACGACGACCCGGAGTTCCTGCGGGGCATGTCGGCGAGCGCCCGCGCCGAGCAGGACGAGCGGATCCGCCGCCTCGAGGAGGAGCTCGCGCAGCTGGACTCCGAGGCCGACGACCCGCGCACGCAGACGCCTCCGCCCGCACCCGGTACGGCGTCCTCCGACGACCCCGACGACCCCGGCAAGGGCGACGACGACTCCCGCGGTCAGCGCGGCGCCGTCGGCTGAGCCGTGGGTTCTCCCGCACCTCGCGACGCCGCCCCGTCGACCGATGCGGCGGCCGCGCTGCTGTCGGGGCTGGTGGCCCGCGGCATCCGTCATCTCGTCGTCAGCCCGGGCTCGCGCTCGCAAGCCCTGGCCCTCGCCGCAGCGGAGCTCGAGGCCGCGGGTCTCGTGTCGCTGCACGTCCGGATCGACGAGCGGGTGGCGGGATTCACCGCGCTCGGGATCGGGCGGGAGACCGGGATGCCGGCGGCTGTCATCTGCACGTCCGGGACCGCGGTGGCCAATCTGCTGCCCGCCGCGCTCGAGGCGCACCATTCCGGCGTCCCGCTCCTGCTGCTGACGGGTGACCGGCCGCCGGAGCTGCGCGGCATCGGGGCGAACCAGACGACGCGTCAGCCGGGGATGTTCCGCACGGCGGTGCGGTGGGAGGCGGACCTCCCCGTGCCGGTCGCGACGGACGACGACGGTGACGGGGCGCAGACCCGCGAGCTGGACGCCGTCGCCGCGACGGCGCTGGCCGCCGCCCTCGGGACCGGGGCGCGGGCGGCGGGCCCGGTGCATCTGAACGTCCCGCTGCGCGAGCCCCTGGCCGGG
>VGAV01000162.1 GCA_016870695.1 Actinomycetota bacterium
AAGGGGCCCGCGCATCGCGCGGGCCCCTCCGTCGTCGGAACGATCAGCGACAGCTCGCCGCCGGGACCGCGACCGTGAACGACGACGCGTCGGACGAGGTGCCGGCCACCGCCGTGCCCACCGTCATCGTCCCGGCCGGGACCGACGCCGCGCGGCTCGCGAAGGTGGTCGAGGCGGTCTTGCCGGCCGCGACGGTGATCTTCTTGCTGCCGTACGCCCCGGTGAGGGTGACGTCCGCGGCGACGTCGTCGGCGTTGGTCACAGTCACCACCTGGCTCACCTTGCCCGCCACGCAGCGGTTCGCCACGACCGCGGAGACGTCGAGGCCGAACGACCGCGCCTCCGAGGTCGAGGCGGTGACCCGGTTGTCGGTGTACCCGTTGTACCGGGCCGTGACCGAGCGCACCGTCGCGGGCACCTCGACCGAGGCGGAACGCTGGCTCAGCGCGACCGTCTGGGTCCAGCCGTCACCCGAGAAGGTCACGGTCCCCGCGACGTCGCCGCGGTCGGCGGCCGTCACGGTCGCCGTCGCCGTCCGCCCCTGGGCGGTCAGTGCCGTGGTCGACGACACGGCGGCGACGGACGACCAGGTCCGCATCGCGGTCAGCACGCCCTGATCGACGCTCACGAACGAGCCGTGCCGCGGGCTGGCCGGCAGACCCCCGATGGGCCGGACGTTCCAGTCCGCCCGGCGGGACAGCCGGTCGCTCTGCGAGCTGCTGGCGATCGCCTGGCCCGTGGTCACGAACGCGCGGTAGCCGCCGGCGCTGAAGTTATCCACCAGGAAGGCGTAGCCGTCGTTCGCCGCGTTGTTGTTGGGGTCGCCGGCGTTCAGCTTGATGATCTGCGGACCCTCGCCGACCTCGTTGGTCTCGAGGCGCGTCATGTACGTGTCCGTCAGCTGCCACGTCTTCTCGGGGTCGGCGTTCCAGTCCGAGCGCGTCGTCGGCGCGGTGAGCACCTTGGACCGCTCGAGGAAGATGTCCTTGCCCGCCTCGAGGCCGTCGGCGGCGCCGCCCTCCTCGTTCTTGGTGAAGCGGTAGTAGTAGTCGCCGATCTTCTGCACCGTGGAGTCGATGCGCGCGAAGCCGGTGTTCTGCCACTCGGTGGGCGGGTAGGTGAAGGTCCGGAAGTCGCGCGTGAGCACCGTGAAGACCCGCGCGTGCAGGTTGTCGGTGTTCGTGTGCGCCGCGTCCTTGTAGAGGCGCGACGAGAAGTGCACGACGTACGACTGCAGCGCGTCGTCCCAGTACGCCTCGGGAGCCCACGTCATACCGGCCTCCGGCTGATTGATCGTGATGCCCTCGTTGGCGCCGTTGGTCCGGTCCCACGTCACGAGGTCGGTGGACTCCCACACCTCGATCTTGAGCGAGCCGTTCGACTGCGCCGGGCCCCAGCCCGTTCCGCAGCTGATGCAGAGGTCGGTGGCGACCATGTAGTACTTGTCGCCGTCCTTCGACCGCAGGATGTACGGGTCGCGCAGCCCCTTCGTGTCGGTGGTCGACGTGATGACGGGCTGGCCGCCGTTGACCGGCGAGAACGTGAAGAAGTCGTTGCCCGACGTCGCCGCCTGGTAGATCTTCTCGTCGCCGTCGGATTTGAAGTAGGCCGCCGCGTAACCGGCATCCGGAGCCCAGCGCCCCTTCTCGGCGACCGTGACGTTGAACGACTTCTGCGCGGTCTGCCCGTTCAGCGTGGCGGTGGCCGTCAGCGTGACCTTCGCGTCACCGGCCCCGTAGGCGGGACGCGACACCAGGCCGCCGCCGCGGAAGGGGTCGGCCACGCCGACCGTCGGGGCGACGTAGTCCGCCTTCGTCCCGCTGACGAGGGCGGGGTTCGACGACGTCCACGTGATGGCGGCACCGTTGACGGCACCGGTGGTGGCCAGCGGCAGGTTCTCGGTGGTCCGGGATGCCAGGGCGATGGCATCCAGGTCGGCGGCCACGTTCGGCGCGATGACCGTGACGTCGTAGGTGAGCGTCCCGAGCGAGCTCGTCGCGGTGAGGGTGACCGGGGTGTTCGTCGTGATGCTCCGCGAGACCACGCCCGTGGTCGAGACCACCGCGGGGTTCGAGGACGACCACGTCAGGGCGACGCCGTTCACCGAGGGGGCGAGGTTCAGGTTGCTCGAGACGCTGTCGAGCGAGGTGTTGGCGCGCAGCATCGTGGCGAGGACGTCGCCGCGCAGAAGAGCGGCGGTCGTCGAGGACTTCTGCGCGGCGGTGGGCATGCTGGAGCCGACCTGCTCGGCGGAGAGGGCGGTGTCCCAGACCTTCACGTCGCTGACGTCGGCGCGCAGCAGGGCGTCGCCCTGGTAGAGCGACCGGCCGAGGTAGCCGAGCACGTTGCCCGACGGGATGATTGAGCTCAGCGCATTGCTGTGCGTCAGGGTCGAGATGACGCTGCCGTCGCGGTAGAGCGTGAGGGTCTGGCCGGAGCCGACCATGGTCAGGGTGGTGAAGCCGGGGTTGAGGCCGCCGCCCGCGGGCATGCGCGTCTCGCCGTTGCTGCTGCCGTTCTTGACGCGGATGGCCGCCAGCACCTGGTCGTTGTAGCCGCCCTGGGCGGAGCGCGGGCTGAGGAAAATGTGGTTGCCGAGTTGCGTCGTGTTCCACGGTCCGACACCGTCGCCGATGACCCACCCGAAGTGGTTCGCGGAGGTCTGCGACGCCACGGTGTACTCGACGGTGAAGTCGTTGTCGGTGCCCGTGATGAGCCCCTTGGGGAGGGCGGCGTACCCGTCGGCCTTGAACCGCAGCACGGCGTCGCCGGCCGCGTCGGCGAACGACGCGTCGGTGAAGCCGGTGAGCGCCGCGTTGCGACCGTTCCCGGAGACGTCGAGCAGGGCCGCGCCGGAGTGCGACATGTCGTAGTGGGCGGTGGGGGCCGGCACCTCGGCGGCGTGGGCGGCCGGGGCGATCAGGCTCAGCGTCGAGGCGACGAGCACGCCGGTCAGCGACGCGGCCACCGCCTTCGGCGCACGACGGGAGCGGACGGCTCCAGGGGGACGGGGGGCCAGTGATCTCATCGGCGAGACCTTTCTCTCGGATGCGGGGCCGATGCCTCCGTCGCCCGCCGGGGAGCCGGGGCGGGGAGGGCGTGCCGAGACGCGCGGTCCGCTGCCGTCGACGGGGCGGAGGAGCATCGGCCGGCGTCAGCCGGACCGTGAGACGGGCACCGATGCACTTCTGCGATCCGTCGTCGGACAGCGGTCTCGCCATCGACGTTAGCGGTAACGAAGCGCCACGACAACACATCCGACGGTCGAATCCGTCCGGCCTCTACCGCATGACGGCTTTTCTCCTCGCGCACGGGCGCGAACGGGCAGACTGTACGCATGAGCAGTCGCGCAGGACAGCCCGCCGAGGCATCCGATCTCATCGACATCGACGACCTGATCGCCGCCTACTACGACCGCAAGCCGGATGCCGCCGTGCCCGAGCAGCGCGTCGCCTTCGGCACGAGCGGCCATCGCGGGTCGTCGCTGAGCACCAGCTTCAACGAGGACCACATCCTCGCCACGACCCAGGCGATCGTGGACTACCGCGCCGCGCAGGGCATCACCGGGCCGCTGTTCCTCGGCCGCGACACCCACGGGCTGTCGCTCCCCGCCGAGCGCAGCGCGATCGAGGTGCTCGTCGCCAACGGCGTGGACGTCCGTGTGGACTCCCGCGACGCGTGGGTCCCCACCCCGGCCCTCAGCCACGCGATCCTCACCTACAACCGCGGGCTCGCGGCCGACGACCCCGGCCGGGCCGACGGCATCGTCGTCACCCCGTCGCACAACCCGCCGCGCGACGGCGGCTTCAAGTACAACCCCCCGCACGGGGGCCCCGCCGACACCGACGCGACCGGCTGGATCGCCGACCGGGCGAACGAGCTCATCACGGCGGGACTGGACGGCGTCCGGCGCACCCCGCACGCCGACATCGACCTCGAGGGGCTCGGCCAGTACGACTTCCGTGATGCGTACGTGCGCGATCTGGCGTCCATCATCGACGTGGATGCCATCAGGAACACGGGCGTCCGGATCGGCGCCGACCCGATGGGCGGGGCGTCGGTGGAGTACTGGGCCCTGATCGCCGAGGTGTACGGCCTGAACCTCACCGTCGTGAACCCGGAGGTCGACCCGACCTGGAAGTTCATGACGCTGGACTGGGACGAGAAGATCCGCATGGATCCTTCCTCACCGTCGGCGATGGCCTCGCTCGTCGCGCGCCGCGACGAGTACGACATCCTCACGGGCAACGACGCCGACGCCGACCGCCACGGAATCGTGACGCCCGACGCGGGGCTGATGAACCCCAACCACTACCTCGCCGTCGCGATCGACTACCTGTTCTCCCATCGCCCGGGCTGGCCCGCGGACGCCGCCGTCGGCAAGACGCTGGTGTCGTCGATGATCATCGACCGCGTCGCCGCGTCGCTCGGCAAGACGCTGCTCGAGGTCCCGGTGGGCTTCAAGTGGTTCGTGCCGGGTCTGCTCGACGGCTCCGTCGCCTTCGGCGGGGAGGAGTCGGCGGGAGCGTCGTTCCTGCGTTTGGACGGCACCGTCTGGACGACCGACAAGGACGGCATCCTCCTCTGCCTGCTGGCGGCGGAGATCCTCGCGGTCACCGGCACGACGCCCTCGCAGCGCTACGCCGAGCTCGAGGCCGAGTTCGGGTCGTCCGCCTACCAGCGTGTGGACGCCCCGGCGACGCCGGCGCAGAAGTCGGCGCTGTCGAAGCTGTCCCCGGACGCCGTGACCGCGACCGAGCTGGCCGGCGAGCCGATCACCGCCAAGCTCTCGCACGCCCCCGGCAACGGCGCGGCGATCGGCGGACTGAAGGTACAGACCGAGTCGGCGTGGTTCGCCGCGCGGCCGTCCGGCACGGAGGACGTCTACAAGCTGTACGGCGAGTCCCTCCGCGGCGAGGAGCACCTGCGGGCGGTGCAGGAAGAGGCCCGCGCGGTCGTCTCCGCCGCTCTCGGCCAGGCCTGACGCCTCCGCCCGCAGCGGCGTCGCCCCTGGGGCGGCGCCGCTGCGGCGTTTCCGGCGGCGGCGACGGCTGGCGTCCGCCACCAAACGCTTCCTCGCGCCGGAAACGCCGTGTCACAGCGTTTCCCCCGCGCGAGAGCGTTTACCCGGATCGAAACGGGAACGCCACGGCCCCGACGCTCCGCAGAACGTCGGGGCCGTGGCATCCCGATGTCAGGACGCGAGCGTGGCCGTGTCGATGACGAAGCGGTAGCGGACGTCGCTCTTCAGCACGCGCTCGTACGCCTCGTTGATCTGGTCGGCCGAGATGAGCTCGGTCTCCGGGGCGATGCCGTGCTCGGCGCAGAAGTCCAGCATCTCCTGGGTCTCCTGGATGCCGCCGATGCCCGAGCCCGCGAACGAGCGACGGTTCGCGAAGAGGGTGAACACCTCGATGGGCAGCGGCTCCGGCGGGGCGCCGACGTTCACCATCGTGCCGTTGCGGGCGAGCAGGCCCAGGTACTGCTTGAGGTCCAGCGGCGCACTGACGGTGTTGACGATCAGGTCGAAGGTGTTCTTCAGCGTCGTGAAGGTCTCCTCGTCCTTGGTCGCGTAGTAGTGGTCGGCGCCCATCTTCAGGCCGTCGTCCTTCTTGCTGAGCGTCTGCGAGAGCACCGTGACCTCGGCGCCCATGGCGTGCGCGATCTTGACGGCCATGTGACCGAGACCGCCGAGGCCGACGATCGCGACCTTCTTGCCGGGGCCGGCGTTCCAGTGGTGCAGGGGCGAGTAGGTCGTGATGCCGGCGCACAGCAGCGGCGCGGCCTTCTCGTAGGGGATGGACTCGGGCACGCGCAGCACGAAGTCCTCGTCGACGACGATCTTCTCGCTGTAGCCGCCCTGGGTGATCGTGCCGTCGACGTCCTTCGCGCCGTAGGTGCCGATGTTGCCCTTCAGGCAGTACTGCTCCTCGCCGGCCTGGCAGTTCTCGCACTCGCGGCACGAGTTGACCATGCAGCCGACGCCGACGCGGTCGCCGACCTTGTGCTTCGTCACGTCGGAGCCAACCTCGGCGA
>VGAV01000163.1 GCA_016870695.1 Actinomycetota bacterium
CATCAGCTGGATGAGCGGAAAGGCGAACGGCTCCGGCGGGATCGGCACCGGCAGCCGGCGCGACATCCGCAGGCGGGTCCGTTCCGTGTCGCGCCCCTCGAGCAGGTCGAGCATCACCTCGGCACCGAAACGCGTCGCCCCCACTCCCAGGCCGGTGTACCCGGCGCTGTAGGCGACTCGTCCGTTCTTCGCCGAGCCGTGGAAGGCGACGAGTTGCGTCGACATGTCGATCGCACCTCCCCACGCGTGCGTGAATCGGACCCCCTCGAGCGGCGGAAAGGTGAGGAAGAAGTGATCGGCGAGCCGCTCGAATGTCTCCCGGCGCTGGTCCTGCGACGGGCGGACGCGACGTCCCCGGTGATAGACGGCGTCGTATCCGCCCCACAGGATCCGGTCGTCCGCCGTCCTGCGGTAGTAGTGGAACTCGCGCGAGGAGTCCGCGATGCCGTGTCTCCCCGTCCACCCGATCGCGGCCAGCTGTTCGGCGGACAGGGGCTCCGTCATGAGGACGTAGTCGTAGACCGGCACGGTGAACAGCCGCAGGGCCGGGAGGAGCGACGGGAAGACGTTCGTCGCCAGCGCGACGCGGCGGGCGCGGATGACGCCGCCCGGTGTGGTCACCTCGACCCGTCCGCTCCGCCGTGCGCGCAGCCCGATGGCCCGGGTGTGCTCGTGGATCCGCACCCCGAGCTCCTCCGCCACCCGTGCAAGACCGAAGGCGAGCCTCGCCGGATGGACGTAGGCGTGCTCGTCGCGGGTCAGCAGGCCGGCGCGGTACACCGGCGACGACGCGTACGCGTTCAACGCCTCACCCTCCAGATACTCGCCCCCGCCGTCACGCGCGGCGTCGCGGAGCCCCGGCACCTGGTGGGGCTCCGTGGCGACCGTCAGCATCCCGGTCTCCTCCCACTCGGCGTCGATGCCGTAGCGCGCGATCGTGTCCCGCAGGGCGGTGAAGTTCTCCGTCGCGAGCCGGGCGAGCACGTCCCGCTCGGAGGAGAAGTGGAGGGCGCCGTTCTCCTCGCCGTGGGTCAGGCTCGCCTCGACGAACCCGCCGTTCCGGCCACTGGCGGCCCACCCCGTGCGGACGGCCTCGATCAGCACGACCTCCCGCTGAGGGTCGCGCTCCTTCGCGATGATCGCGGTCCACAGGCCGCAGAACCCGCCCCCGACGATGAGCAGGTCCGTCTCGTGCGCACCCGTCAGGGGCGGATGGGGCACGGGGCCCGGCACGTCGTCCAGCCAGAACGGCACCGGCGCGGCATCCCGCAAAGACTCCTCGATGCGACGGGGGTCCGTGCGCAGACCATGGCCGTACGCGGTCGGCGGGATGCGCTCCCGCCGCACGCCACGCCCCCGCACCACAGGCCTAGCCCTCGTGCGCCCGGAGGACATCGGCGAGCGCGTCGAGACCGCGGTGCGCGTCGGCGTCCTGGATCACGGCGGGCGGCACGACGTGAACGCGGTTGTCGGCGAAGAACCCGAGGACGCCGCGCTCGAGCATCGCGGCCTTGATCGCTCCCATGTCCGCGGCCGCCAGCGGCGCGCGCGTCACCGGGTCCGCGACGAGCTCGACGGCCCAGAAGACCCCGCGTCCGCGCACCTCGCCGACCAGCGACGACTCCGCGGCGAGCGCCTCCAGGCGGGGCCCGATGACCTCGGCACCGATGCGACGCGCGTTCTCGACGATGCCCTCCTCCGCCATGGCCTGCTGCGCGGCGACGATGGATGCCGCGGCGAGCGGGTGTCCGGAATAGGTCAGCCCCCCGGGGAAGACGCGGTCGTCGAACACCGCCGCGATCGGGTCGGAGATGACCACGCCGCCCACGGGGACGTAACCGGAGTTGACCCCCTTCGCGAAGGTGATGAGGTCGGGCCGGACGTCGAACGCGTCGAACGCGAACCACTCGCCGGTGCGGGCGAAACCGGCCATCACCTCATCGAGGATGAGGAGGATGCCGTAGCGGTCGGCGATCTCGCGGACGCCGGCGAGGTAGCCCGGCGGCGGGACGAGGACGCCCGCGGTGCCCGGGATGGTCTCGAGGAGAAAGGCCGCGATGGTGTCCGGGCCCTCGGCCTGGACCGTGCGCTCGAGATGCCGCAGGGCGCGCTCGCACTCCTGCTCCGGGGTCTCGGCCCAGAACTCCGAGCGGTACAGGTAGGGCCCGAAGACGTGGACGTGACCGCGGGAGTACTCGTTCGGCATCCGTCGCCAGTCACCGGTGGCCGTGATGGCCGCGCCGGTGTTGCCGTGGTACGAGCGGTAGTGCGACACGATCTTGTCGCGCCCGGTCGTCAGGCGGGCCAGGCGGATGGCGTTCTCGTTGGCGTCCGCTCCGCCGTTGGTGAAGAACACCTTCGAGAAGCCCTCGGGAGCACGCTGCAGGATGAGCTCCGCTGCGTGTGCGCGGACGTCGTTGGCGTGCGCGGGCGCAACGGTCGTCAGCGTCGCGGCCTGCTCCTGGATCGCCGCGACGACCCGGGGGTGCTGGTGCCCGATGTTGACGTTGACGAGCTGGCTCGAGAAGTCGAGGTAGCGGCGGCCGTCCTCGTCCCACACCTCGACGCCGGCGCCGCCCGCGAGGGGCAGCGGGGCCAGCGCGCGCTGCGCAGACCACGAGTGGAAGACGCTGCGGCGGTCGCGCTCGCTGACGGACGCGTTGCGGGGGGTGTCCAGGGGCAGGGCCATGGGGTGCTCCGTTCTGTGGCGGGCGGACGCCATCAGGCGTTCTGAGGGAAGCCGAGGTTGATGCCGCCGTGGGTGGCGGGGTCGAGCCAACGGCTGGTGACGGCCTTCTCACGGGTGAAGAAATCGAAGCCGTGGGCGCCGTACGCCTTGGCGTCTCCGAACAGCGACTTCTTCCATCCGCCGAAGGAGTGGTAGGCCACCGGGACGGGGATCGGCACGTTGATGCCGATCATGCCGACCTGCACCTCGTTCTGGAAGCGGCGGGCGGCACCGCCGTCGTTGGTGAAGATGGCCGTGCCGTTGCCGAACTCGCCGCTGTTGATGAGGGCGAGCCCGTCCTCGTAGGACGCGACGCGGACGACCGACAGGACGGGACCGAAGATCTCCTCGGTGTAGGCGCGGGACGTGGTCGGCACCGCGTCGAGCAGCGTGGGCCCGAAGAAGAAGCCGTCCTCGTGCCCGTCGACGGTGAATCCGCGACCGTCGACGACGACGCGGGCTCCGTCGGCCTCAGCGGTGTCCACATACGACGACACCTTGTCGCGGTGCGCGGCGGAGATGAGCGGGCCCATGTCGGGCTCGTCGGCACCGGCGCCGTTGCCGATGCGCAGCGTCGCGATGCGCTCCTGGATCTTCGCGACGAGCGCGTCGGCGACCGGCTCGACGGCGAGCACGACCGAGATGGCCATGCACCGCTCTCCCGCGGCACCGAACCCGGCGTTGACGGCGGAGTCGGCGACGAGATCCAGGTCGGCGTCGGGCAGGACGAGCATGTGGTTCTTCGCCCCGCCGAGCGCCTGCACGCGCTTGCCGTTCCGGGCGGCCGTCTCGTAGATGTACTGCGCGATGGGGGTGGAGCCCACGAACGAGATGGACTGCACGACCGGCGACGCGAGCAGGCCGTCGACGGCGACCTTGTCGCCCTGGAGCACGGTGAACACCCCATCCGGAACGCCCGCCTCCTTCCACAGGCGCGCCACCCAGAGGGATGCCGACGGGTCCTTCTCGCTGGGCTTGACGACGACGGCATTGCCCGCGGCGAGGGCGATGGGGAAGAACCACATCGGCACCATCGCCGGGAAGTTGAAGGGGCTGATGATCCCGACGACGCCGAGGGGCTGCTTCAGGGAGTACACGTCGACCCCGGTGGAGGCGTTCTCGGAGTACGCGCCCTTGAGGAGGTGGGGGAAGCCGGTGGCCAGCTCGACGACCTCCTGTCCGCGGAGGATCTCGGCCATGGCATCCGATCGGACCTTGCCGTGCTCCGCGGTGATGATCTCCGCCAGCTCGCCCTTGCGGGCGTTCAACAGCTCGCGGAAGGCGAAGAGCACGCTCTGCCGCCGGGCGATGGAGTAGCCGCTCCACTCGGCGAACCCGCGCTCGGCCGAGGCGAGGGCCGCGTCGACGTCCGCCTGGTCCGCCAGGGCGACGTGCGCCTGCGCGGCCCCGGTCGCGGGGTTGTAGACGGGAGCGGTGCGGTCCCCGGCACCGGTCGTGGCGGCGCCGTCGATCCAATGCGCGATGACGGGGAGCTCGTTGTCGGTCATGTGCCCAGTAAAGACGCCGCATCGTGGGCCGGGGACTGCCATCTCGTCCACGGGGCGGGCGCGGCGCCGACACTTCGTCGTGACGGCTCCGCGCCCGCGGCATCCCTACCGTGCGAGCACAGCCGATGCCGCGCGCAGCTGCGCCGCCAGTCGCCGTGCGCCCCGAACCGCGATCGCCACGCTCGTCAGCGTCGGGTTCATGGTGTTGGCGGTGGGGATGAGCCCGTTGCCGCCGACGACGAGGTTGTCGAAGCCCCACACGCGTGAGTACGGGTCGGCGACGGAGGTGGCCGCGTCGGTGCCCGCGCGCATCGTGCCCATGTAGTGCAGGCTCGAGCCGTTCGGCAGCAGCCGGGGTTCCGCGACGAACGTGCCGAGCGCCTCGCCCGCGCGCCGCAGCCGTCGGGTGGCCTCGGCGATCTCCTTCTCCTCGCGCTCGGTCAGGGCGTACTCGATCGTGAAGTTGGGCATCCCCCGGTAGTCGAGCTCGTCGTCCGAGAAGGTCACCCCGTCCTCGACGCGCGGGAACTTGCGGACGCCGAAGCCCATGTTCACGTAGCCCCAGTGGTTGCCGGCGGCGGGGTGATCCGGGTCGAGGGCGAAGGGCGGGTTCTCCGCGTACATGATCTGCGCCGAGTAGGGGTGCTCGGGTTCGGAGAAGGGGATGCGGTTGACCGCCGCGACGGGATCGGCGGCGTTCTTCGCGCGGCGCGCCAGCTCGGCCTCGAACTCCTCCGGGCTCACCAGCGCCGCCATGCGCTCGTCGTCCAGGGCGACGGTGCTGATGACGACGTGATGCTCGGTCAGGTATCGCCCGAGGGGGGCGGGACGGATGCCGGACGCCCAGAGCAGCTGCGGAGAGCGAAACGCGTCCGCGGCCACGACGACGGCGTCGACCGGGACGACGGTCCGCTCGCGCGTGCGCAGGTCCTCAATCAGGACGCCGCTGACGTGGATCCCGTCGTGCTCGATGCGGCGCACGAACGTCAGGTCGCGCAGCGTGAACCGCGCGGCGACGTCGGTCCCCTCGGCGATGAGCGGTCCCAGCACGGTGTCGGCACCGGCCCAGCGCATGGATCCGTCCGGCTGCGGGTCGCCCGCGACGGGCAGCGTGCCGACGCCGTACCCGTCCGGCAGCTCCGCGCCGAACTCGCGGTCGAGGAGCGTCCGGATGGCGGCGCCGATGGGCGAGTCCGCGAACGCGGCGCTCTGGTGGTGCAGCAGACGTTCGGCGGTGGAGATGAGCTGTTCCCACTCGTCGTCCGCGATGAAGTCGAGCTTCTCGCTGAACGCCGGGCGTGGGATGGCGCACGTCCAGTGCGACCCCTGTCCGCCCACGTTGGTGGCGCCCGCCGCCGCGGGGAACGTCGGCGCGTGCGCCGACCCCTCACCGCCGAAGTCGAGCAGGTGCGTTCCCTGCCGCGCGGTGAACATCCCCTCGACCACGGCCCCGGCCGGAAGGCCGAGGGACTCGCGGAACGCGCCGGCCTGCGGCCCCTGCGACCGCTCGCGGGCACGGGCCTTCTCGTCCGGGTCCGCGATATTGCGGACGCTCTCACCGGGACGGTCGGTCACCTGCGGGCCCGCCTCGAACATGATGACGCGGGCGTGCGGGAGGGTCTCGAGCAGCACGCGGGCGTAGGCGGCGCCGATGGGTCCGCTGCCGACGACGGCGATGGTGGGGTGGTCGGACATGGTCTCTCCTTCGAGCTTCGGGACGGCCGTGACGGGACGGCGATGACGGGACGGCGGGTTGGGTTCGGGTTCGGGGTCGGGTGGATGGAGCCGGGT
>VGAV01000164.1 GCA_016870695.1 Actinomycetota bacterium
GCGTGCGGACGCTCGGGGTGATGTCCGGCAAGGACGTCGCCCTCTTCGGCGCCTGGCACCTCGTGATCGTCGCCCTCGGCCTCTTCGACGGCCGTGCCTTCGTCCCCCTCCTGCTGCTGTCCATTGCCGGCGCCGTCGGACTGTTCTGGTGGACGCTGACGGCGCTCTGGCGGGAGGCGCGCGACGGCACGGTGGCCGTGCTCCGGACGACGGACGGCACGGGGTACATCCCGCCGACCCGGGAGCAGCCGCGGTCCCGCCCGCGCATCGACGGCGAGGTCATCGTCGTTCCCGAGGGGCGTCGCGACGTCTGACCCCGGGAGCGCGGGGCCCTCGGCGAACGGACGCGCTCGGCCCGCGGTTTGGCCCCCGTGCCCGGCCATGGCAGAATAGGCGTTTGTGCCCTGACCGGCTCTGCCTCAGGGGAGTCCGCCGCTTCCGCGGCTCGGGCACGCATCCATCTTTTTCCCAATCATCGTGCGATCGACCTGTGGCGGTCGCAGGAAGTGACGATCATGCAGATCCTCGACGCCGTCGACGCGGCTTCGCTCCGCTCCGACATCCCCGTCTTCTCGCCCGGTGACACCGTCAAGGTGCACGTCAACATCACCGAGGGCAACCGCTCGCGCATCCAGGTCTTCCAGGGTGTCGTCATCGGTCGCTCGGGCGATGGCGTCCGCGAGACCTTCTGCGTCCGCAAGGTCAGCTTCCAGGTCGGCGTGGAGCGCACGTTCCCCGTCCACAGCCCCGTCATCGACCACATCGAGGTCGTGACCCGCGGTGACGTCCGTCGCGCGAAGCTGTACTACCTGCGTTCGCTGCGCGGCAAGAAGGCCAAGATCAAGGAGAAGCGCGACCGCTGAGTCTCGCCTCTCGAACGCCCCGTGGCTCCCGCCGCGGGGCGTTCGTCGTTCCCGGGCCGATGGATGCCGCCTCTCCGGTGCCCGAGGGGTGGTCGCATCCGGGGATCTTCCGAGGTGATTTCCCGGCTCGGTGGTCGGGGCGCGGGGCGTCGATGTGCGACCCTGGATCATGCGGTCGCGCCGACGTTCGGTGCGCCGATGAAGGAACCACATGAGCGATCAGACCGCGTCGGCCTCGGATGCCGAGATGCTGGCCCCCGAACCGCGGCGTCGCCGTGGATGGGCGGTGTTCCTGCGGGACGTGCTCGTCATCGTCGTCATCGCGCTGCTCGTGTCGTTCCTGGTCAAGACGTTCGTCGTGCGGTCGTTCTACATCCCGTCCGCGTCGATGGAGAACACCCTGATGATCAAGGACCGCATCCTCGTCGACGAGCTGACGCCGCGCTTCGGCGAATACGGGCGCGGCGACGTGGTCGTGTTCCGCGACCCGGGCGGATGGCTGCCGTCGAACTCCGGTCAGCCGCCGCGCCCGCCGCTGGTGGAGGGCGTCGACTGGGTCCTCTCGCTCGTCGGCCTGTCGGCGCCGGACAGCGACGACCACCTCATCAAGCGTGTCATCGGCACCCCCGGCGACCACGTCGTCTGCTGCAACGCGCTCGGGCAGACCGAGGTGAACGGCGTCCCGATCGACGAGACGCCCTACGTGAAGCTCGCCCCGGGCAGCACCGCTCCCGACCCCGTCCCGTACGACGTGACGGTCCCCGAGGGATCGCTCTGGGTGCTCGGCGACAACCGCAACAGCTCCCGCGACTCGCGGTACAACCAGGATCAGCCCGGGCAGGGCTTCGTGCCGATCGACAACGTCGTGGGTCGCGCGTTCGTCATCACCTGGCCGTTCTCCCGGCTCGGTCTCATCGACTTCCATCACGAGGTCTTCGCGGGGGTGCCCGCGCCGGAGGCGGCGCCGTGATCGAGCCCACCCTGACGCTCGAGCGCAAGCTGCTGAAGGAACACGCGCTCGTCATCGCCCTCGACGAGGTGGGCCGGGGGGCGCTGGCGGGACCGGTCGCGGTCGGTGCCGCCGTCATCGACCCGACACGGTCGCGCAAACGGGTGCCGGCGGGGCTGCGGGACTCCAAGCTCGTGCCCGAGGCGCGGCGGCCCGAGGTGGCCGCACGAGCGGCGGCCTTCGTCCAGGCCAGCGCGGTGGGCTTCGCGAGCTCCGAGGAGATCGACGAGATCGGCATCATCCGGGCGCTGGGACTGGCTGCGGTCCGTGCCATCGCCGACCTCCGCGCGCACGGCATCGTCCCCGAGGACGCCCTGGTGATCCTCGACGGCAACCACGACTACATCACCCCGCACGGGGAGCCCGGGCTGCGGGTGCGGCCGGTCATCAAGGCCGACCGGGACTGCGCGAGCGCGGCCGCGGCATCCGTCATCGCCAAGGTCGCCCGCGATGACATCATGACGGGCCTGCACGACGACCTGCCCGCGTACGGGTGGTGCCGGAACAAGGGCTACGCGAGTCTCGATCACCGCGAGGCGATCCGCGATCACGGCATGAGCGTGCACCATCGGCATTCGTGGGCGATCGCCGCAGCGCCGACGCTGTTCTGACGTTCGGCCGGGCGTGCCGGTGCGGACGCGCGACGCGCCCGGGCGGTCGGTGCAGCGGTCCGAACGGCATCCGTGCGGGCGTGCCGCGCCTAGGATGGGAGCACCATGGATGACGACGTCTTCGAGGATTACGACCGCGAACTCGAACTGGCCCTGTACCGCGAGTATCGCGACGTCGTTCAGCAGTTCCAGTACGTGATCGAGACCGAGCGCCGGTTCTATCTCGCGAACGACGTCAACGTCGTGCGTCGCGACACCGAGCACGACTTCTACTTCGAGATCTCGATGTCCGACGTGTGGGTGTGGGACATCTACCGCGCCGACCGCTTCGTGAAGTCGGTGCGCGTGCTGACGTTCAAGGACGTCAACGTCGAGGAGCTGTCGCGTCGCGACTTCCAGCTCCCGGAAGAGCTGTCGCTGGACAACTGATCCCTCCTCCCCAGCCGGGGAGTTGTCGGAACCGTCCCCATTTGCGGGGTCGGCGCCCCACGGCTGGTGCGTGCGGCTGACACGCTCCACGGCATGGCAGCGAAAAACGACCTCGGCCGAGCCGGGGAGGACCGTGCCGTCGCCCACCTCGAGGCGTGCGGCTACCGGATCATCGAGCGCAACTGGCGGTGCAGCCAGGGCGAGATCGACATCGTCGCGGAGACCCCCGGGGTCCTCGCGGTGGTGGAGGTCAAGACGCGCACGAGCGAGGACTACGGCCATCCCTTCGAGGCGATCGACCGGCGCAAGGCAGATCGTCTCTGGCGGCTCGCCCTCGCGTGGATCGCCGCGCATCCCGAGGCCGCGCGCGGTCACCGTCTGCGGCTGGATGCCATCGCGGTGACGGGCGCCGACCCGGCGACGGGTCGCCTCGAACACCTGGAGGACGCGCTGTGACCGTGGCGCGGACGTGGGCGGTGGCGCTGTCCGGCCTGCGCGGCGACATGGTGGAGGTCGAGGCCGACCTGTCTCCGCAGACGCCGGAGTTCACGATCATCGGGCTGCCGGACAAGGCGCTGGGCGAGGCGGGGCGCCGCGTGCGCAACGCGTGCGGCAACCGTGGCCTCGAGCTGCCCAGGCGCCGGCTGACGGTGAACCTGTCGCCCGCGAGCCTGCCGAAACGGGGCTCGGGCTTCGACGTGGCGATCGCCGTCGCCGCCCTCGCCACGACCGGGGGGATGGATGCCGCCCGCGTCGCGGACACCGTCCACGTCGGCGAGCTCGGGCTCGACGGACGACTGCGGCCGGTGCCGGGCGTCCTCCCGTCGGTCGTCGCCGCCGTGCGCGCCGGGCGGCGACGGGTCGTCGTCCCCGCCGCCAACGCGGCGGAGGCGGCGCTGGTCGACGGCGTGGAGCTGCTGGCGGCGACCTGCCTCGCCGACGTCGTCCGCTGGCACGGCGGGCGCAGCGACGCGCCGGAGCTGCCCGCCGTCCCGTCCTCGGCGTTGGCGACCGACAGCGACGAGCCGCTCGAGCTGGCGGATGTGGTGGGGCAGTCCGAGGCGGTCGACGCGTTGATCGTCGCCGCGGCCGGAGGGCACCATCTGCTGATGAGCGGACCGCCCGGCGCGGGCAAGACCATGCTCGCGCGTCGGCTCCCCGGCATCCTCCCCGAGCTGGACGACGAGGCCGCGCTGTCGGTCGCCTCCGTGCGATCGCTCGCGGGGGAGAGCGTCACCCGGCTGTCGCGGACGCCCCCCTTCGAAAGCCCCCATCACGGTGCCAGCGCGGCGGCGCTGATCGGCGGAGGGTCGGGGGTGATACGTCCGGGGGCGATCGCGCGCGCCAGCGAGGGGGTGCTCTTCCTCGACGAGGGTGGCGAGTTCCCGGCGCACGTCCTCGACGCGCTGCGTCAGCCGCTCGAGAACGGGGTCATCCAGGTGCATCGGTCGGGGTCGAGTGCGACGTATCCCGCGCGGTTCCAACTCGTGATCGCGACGAACCCGTGCCCGTGCGGCCAGTACGGCGTCGCCGGCGGACGGTGCGAGTGCGCGCCGAGTGCGATCCGGCGGTACACGCGCCGGCTGTCCGGTCCGCTGCTGGACCGGATCGACATCGACCTCCGCCTGCGCCGGGTGTCCGCGGCGCGGCGCGACCTCGAGGACCGCGTGGTCTCGACCGCCGCCGCGCGCACGGCGGTCGTCGACGCACGGTTCCGCGCCGCCCAGCGGTGGCGGGCGACACCGTGGCGACGTAATGCCGACGTGCCGGGCACGTGGCTGCGGGGGCCGGCGGCGCCGCGGGCCGAGGTGCTCGCGCCGTTGGACACGGCGCTCCGGCGCGGGGCGATCACCCTCCGCGGGTACGACCGCATCCTCCGCGCGGCGTGGACCGTCGCCGACCTCGCGGGTCACGATGCGATCGACATGGACGACATGGGCCGCGCGCTCCTCCTCCGGCGGGGGACGGCCGCATGAGCGCCCCTGGTCAGGCCGACGGTGTCGCCGTGGCGCGGCTGATCGAGAGCGTCCGCGCGGGGGAGCCGACCGCGGACGTGCGGGCGCGGGTGGTCTGGAGCGTGCTGGTGGAGCCCGGCGACGGGGTCGCGGGCGCCCTGATCGCCGCGTACGGCCCCGCCGAGGCGCTCCGCCGAGCGGTGACCGGCGAAGACGAGAAGCTCGCCGTCGCTCGTCGACGCTGGCTACCGCGACTGCGGCACGACACGGCCGAGGCGGCGCTGGACTCCGCGCGGAGGGCGGGGGTGCGGCTGGTGCTGCCGGGTGACCCGGACTGGCCGGTCCACTTCGACGACCTCGGGGCGCACGCCCCCGTCGCGTTGTGGACGCGCGGCAGGGGCGGTTGGGCCGACCCGCCCACCGTGGCGCTCGTGGGCGCGCGAGCGGCGACCGCGTACGGCGACGGTGTGGCGGCGGATCTCGCCGCCGAGCTCGCCGCCGACGGCGTGGTGATCGTGTCGGGGGCGGCCTACGGCATCGACGGGGCCGCGCACCGCGCGGCGCTGTCCGCGGGTGGGACCACGATCGCGCTGCTGGCCGGCGGGGTGGATCGCGCCTACCCGCGCGGCCACGAGGGGCTGCTGGCGCGGGTGGCGGCGTCGGGCGCGGTATGGAGCGAGATCCCCTGCGGTGCGGCGCCCACCAAATGGCGGTTCCTGGCGCGCAACCGGCTCATCGCGGCGCTGGCGGACGCGGTCGTCGTCGTGGAGGCGGGCTGGCGGAGCGGGTCGTTGAACACCGCCGCGCACGCGGCCGAGCTCGGGCGGTCGCTCGGGGCCGTTCCCGGACCCGTGACGAGTGCGGCCTCGGCCGGATGCCATCGCATCCTCCGCGAGTTCTCCGGTGTCTGCGTGACGTCGTCCGAGGACGTGCGGGAGATGATCGGCCTGTCGGACCCGGCCACCCACAGTGCGGCGTCCCCGGCGGCGGACACCGGTCGCACCGACGACAGGACCCGGGTGCTCGACGCGCTCTCGTCGCGCACCGGGCGCTCCGCCGCAGAGGTCGCGCGGCGGTGCGGGATCGATCCGGATC
>VGAV01000165.1 GCA_016870695.1 Actinomycetota bacterium
GTCGACCTCTCCTCGCTCACCCGCGACGCGACGGTCTTCGTCGTGCCGTGGCTCACGCTGCTGGTGCTCCTGGTGGCGGCGATCGCGGCGACGGCCGCCGTGCTGCTGCGTCGCGCCGTCCTCGGACCGGTTCCGACGGAGGCGCGCGCATGACCGTCTCGGAGACGCACGTGCCCGCCCGCGCCCGCCGCGTCCCGCGGCCGCCCCGCCCGCCGCGCCGCGCCCCCCGCGCCGCGCCCCCCGCGCCCCCCGCACCCCGCTGCCGCTCACCGCGACCGAGTCGCTCGTGCGCGCCGTCGTGACGATGATGGCGGCCGTGACGCTCATGTTCGTCCTCGACGTGACGGTGTTCAGCCACCTGCAGCACCTCGTCTCGCAGCAACGTCTGTCGGACGACTTCCGCGCGCAGCTGGAGGCCGGCACCGCGCCCGTCAGCGAATACACCTTCGACGACGACCTCCTCGCCGACGGGGCGCCGGTCGGGATCATCGAGATCCCCCGCCTCGGTGTGCACGAGGTCGTCGTGGAGGGCAGCAGCGCCGCCGAGACCGCGCAGGGCGTCGCGCACCAGCGCGACAGCATCCTGCCCGGGCAGGCGGGCGTGAGCTTCCTCCTGGCGCGGTCCGCTGCCTTCGGGGGTCCGTTCTCGGGGATCCAGAGCCTCAGCCCGGGCGACGCCATCTCGGTCCGGACCGGCCAGGGCCTGCAGGAGTTCGAGGTGGTCGGCGTCCGCTACGCCGGCGATCCGACGCTGCCGAACCTGCGGCCCGGCGAGAGCCGGCTGGTCCTCATGACCTCGCGGGGGGCGCCGTACGTGCCCACCGGTGTCGCCTACGTCGACGCCCGCCTGGTCGGCGACGCCCAGGCGCGCGGCGCCCGCGTGACGAGCACGGCGGCGCTGCCCCCCGAGCAGCGCCCGATGGCCACGGACACGACCACGGCGTGGGCGCTGGTGTTCGCCCTCCAGTTCCTCATCGCGGCCGAGATCGCCGCCGTCTGGGCGTTCCGCCGCTTCGGCGCCCAGCGCACGTGGATCGTCTTCGTGCCGGTGCTCCTGCTCGCGGGCTTCCTCGTCGCCCACCAGCTCACGCTCCTGCTGCCCAACCTGCTCTGACCCGTGCCGCGGCCGCCTCGCGGCGGCATCCCACCCGACCCGCTCGACCCGAGAGTCCCGATGAACACTGAACCCGCATCCTCCGTCGCCGCCGGCGACCCGGCGCCCGCCGACGCCGCGCCCGCGTTGCGCACCGCGGTCGTCCGCGTGCCCGCGCCGGAGCCGTCCCTGCTGACGGAGGTCGTCCGCGTTCCCGACGCGCACGCCCCGGTCGTCCGCATGCCCGACGCGCACGCCCCGGCGGGGACGCCCGACACATCGCTCACGGAGGTCATCGTCGCCCCGGCGTCGGGGGAGCCGCCGGTGACGGGCGTGCCCGACGTGGTCGTCGTCCCGGCCGCCGCGCCCCCCGCGGGCCTGCGGCGTCGTTTCGGCCGGCGCCCCGCCCCCGCCCCCGGCCCGCGCCGTTCCGGCCCGGGAACCGCGGCCGCGGGCGAGAGCGTCCTGTCCGCCCCCGCCCCGCTCGCCACCCTCGACGCCCGCGGGATCACGGCGTGGTTCGGCGACCACCAGGTGCTCGATCGGGTGTCGCTGACCATGCCCGCCGGCCAGGTCACCGCCCTCATCGGCCCGTCGGGCTGCGGCAAGTCCACGTTCCTGCGCATCCTGAACCGCATGCACGAGCTCGTCCCGTCGGCGTCCCTCGCGGGCGAGGTGCTCCTGGACGGCGTCGACATCTACGACCCCGAGCGGCGCCTCACCGACGCCCGCCGCGACATCGGGATGGTCTTCCAAAAGCCGAACCCGTTCCCGGCCATGTCGATCTACGACAACGTCATCGCGGGACTCAAGCTCACCGGCATCCGCGCCGGCCGCGACGAGAAGGACCACCTCGTCGAGACGTCGCTGCAGAGCGCGGGCCTGTGGAAAGAGGTCAAGGATCGCCTCCGCGCCCCCGGCGGCGGCCTCTCCGGCGGGCAGCAGCAGCGTCTGTGCATCGCCCGCTCCCTGGCGATCAAGCCGAAGGTGCTCCTCATGGACGAGCCCTGCTCGGCGCTGGACCCCACCTCGACGCGCGTCATCGAGGAGACGATGGGACAGCTCCAGCACGAGGTGACCATCGTCATCGTCACGCACAACATGCAGCAGGCGCAGCGCGTGTCGCAGCAGTGCGCCTTCTTCCTGGCATCCCAGGGTCAGCCCGGCCACATCGTCGAGCACGGCGACACCGCGGCGATGTTCGACTCGCCCGTCGATCCGCGCACGTTCGACTACGTCAACGGCCGGTTCGGCTGAGCGCGCGCCGCCCCCTCGGGACCATGGATGCCGCGACCCCGACGCCCGGTCGGAGGCGTGGCATCCCCGGTCCTACTTGCGCAGCCGGGCCCGGGTCCGGATGACGCTGGACAGCGTGGCGCGCAGCGGCTGCCCCAGGTAGATGCCGAGGGAGGCCCCGACGGCGAGCGCGATGCCGATCGTCGCCGCGCTGGCGAGGGTGGTGACGCCGGTCATGAGCACCGCCGGGTCCTCGCCGGACTCCACGACGCCGAGCAGACCGCGGAACACCGCCGCCCCGGGGACCAGCGGCAGGATTGCGGCCGTCGTGATCGCGACCGAGGGCACGTGCAGGCGGTACGCCACGACGATGCCGACGAAGCTGCCGACGAACGCGCCGACGCCGCTGGCCGCGGCGACGTCGAACCCCAGCGACGACGTCGTGACGTAGCCCAGCCACGCGACGATGCTGAGCGCCGCGCTCACGAGGACGATCCGCGCCCCGGCGCCGTTGAACACCGCGACCGCGACGGCGATGACCGCCGCGCCGAGGAACTGCACGGGCAGCGGGCCGAGGGGGAGGGCGTTCGAGGGCGCGGACATCCCGAGCCCCAGCACGCGCACCGTTTCGAGCCCGGCGAGGATGCCGATGACCACGCCGAGGGTCTGGGTCGTGAGCTCGAGGATGCGCCCCGTCGCGGTGAGGGCGAACCCGTCGATCGCGTCCTGGGCCGCGCCGACGACGGTGAGTCCGGCGAGCATGAGGACGATCCCGGATGCCACGATCACCGACGGCCGGATCGCCGCCGCCGCCTCGATTCCGGTGTACTCCAGCAGCGGCGAGAGCGCGGCGACGACCGTGAGGACGAAGCCGCCGGCGATCTGCGCGAAGAAGTAGGGCACGCGGGCGCGGGCGAGGGCGTACTGGGTGGTCGCGGCCATCGCCGCCGCGATGAACGACAGGACGAGGGCGAGCCAGTTCGCGCCGAACATGATCGCCACGCCCACGGCCAGTGACGCCTGGGCGGCGACGACGACCGGCGGCCGGTAGCGGAACGGCACCCGGCGGATCGCGCGGCAGCGCGCGACCGCCGTGTCCAGGTCGAGGCCGCCGCCGATCTCGGTGACGAGGGCCTGCAGACGCTGCAGCTTCGCGTGGTCCGGCACCGATCCGCGCACGACCCGCAGCAGCGTCGTCGGGTTCGTCGCCCCGGGGCGGCTGTGCGCGACCGTGATGGAGTTGTATGTCACGTCGACGTGGACCGGGTCGAGGCCGTAGGCGGCGCACACCCGGACGATGGTGAGCGTCACCTCGCTGGCGGGCGCCCCGACCACGAGCATCGTCTCGCCGATGCGGATCGACAGGTCGAGCACGCGCGCGGCGAACGCGTCGTCGATGACGGGGAGCAGGGTCGTGTCCGGCCCCGACGTCTCCTCGGTGTGGACGATCCGTCGCAGGGAGGACAGCAATCGACGGGAAGTGGGGGGCACCGCACGCCTCCAGGAGCACGACAAGGCGGAACAGGGGGGACCGGCCGATCCTACCGATCCCGCCTTCCCGGATCCTGGGCGGCGCCGTCGCCGTGGCGCCCGCGCAAGCGCATGACCGAGGGGGAATGCACCCGCCCCTAGGATGGGTCGTCGGGTGCGTCGTCCGAGCGCCCGTCGCGGCATCCCGACTGCCCGACACATCCGGGGAGTTCCTCTTATGGCGCTGATCGTCCAGAAGTACGGCGGTTCGTCCGTCGCCGATGCCGAGAGCATCAAGCGGGTCGCCAAGCGCATCGTCGACACCCGCCGCGCGGGGCACGAGGTCGTCGTGGCCGTCAGCGCCATGGGCGACACCACCGACGAGCTGCTCGACCTCGCCGGACAGGTCGCGCCCATCCCCGCGCCGCGCGAGCTGGACATGCTGCTCTCCAGCGGAGAGCGCATCTCGATGGCGCTGCTGGCGATGGCCATCCACTCGATGGGCTTCGAGGCGCGGTCCTTCACCGGCAGCCAGGCCGGCATGATCACGGATGCCACCCACGGAGCGGCCCGCATCGTCGACGTCACCCCGGTGCGTCTGCGCGAGGCGCTGGACGAGGGCGCGATCGTCATCGTCGCCGGGTTCCAGGGCTTCAACCGCGACACCCGCGACATCACCACGCTCGGCCGCGGCGGCTCCGACACCACCGCCGTCGCGCTCGCCGCGGCGCTGAACGCGGACGTCTGCGAGATCTACAGCGACGTGGACGGGATCTTCACCGCCGACCCGCGCGTCGTCCCCCTCGCCCGCAAGCTCGACCGCGTCGGCAGCGAGGAGATGCTCGAGCTCGCCGCCAACGGGGCCAAGGTCCTCTACATCCGCGCCGTCGAGTACGCCCGCCGCCACGGCGTCCTCATCCACGCGCGGTCCACGTTCAGCTCGGGCGAGGGCACGTGGGTGCTCGACGCCTCCAAGAAGTCCCCGCTCGTCCCCGAGGGAGCCACCATGGAAGAGCCCATCGTCGCCGGCGTCGCCACCGACCTCAGCCAGGCCAAGATCACCGTCATCGGCGTCCCCGACGTCCCCGGCAAGGCGGCCGACATCTTCAAGATCGTCGCCAAGTCCGGCGCGAACGTCGACATGATCGTGCAGAACGTCTCGGCCGCCGCCACCGGGCGCACCGACATCTCGTTCACGCTGCCGAAGGCCGACGCCACCGCGGCGCTCAAGGCGCTCGCGGGGGAGCAGGGCGAGGTCGGGTTCGCCAGCCTCGTGCACGACGACCAGATCGGCAAGCTGTCGGTCGTCGGCGCGGGCATGCGCACGCACTCGGGCGTGTCGGCGACGCTGTTCGAGGCGCTGAGCATGGCCGGCGTCAACATCGAGATGATCTCGACCTCCGAGATCCGCATCTCGGTCGTCGTCCGCGGCGTCGACCTGGCCGAGGCCGCGCGTCTCGTGCACACCGCGTACGGTCTGGACGGCGACGCCGAGGCGACCGTCCACGCCGGCACCGGCCGCTGACCTGACGCCCCGCGGGGTCCGGCGCGCGCGTCCGCTCTCGCCGAACTCCTGAGTTTTCCCGCGCGGCCGCCGCTTCCGCGGCGTATTTCCGCCACTCGGCGCTGCATTCCGGACCGATTCTCCGGAGTTCCGCGGGGGCGAGGACGCCCCCCGGCGTTCGCGCTAGTCTGACCCGGACGCCGCGCTCGCGGCATCCATCCACCCGAACATCCGAGGTACCCGCATGACCCGCATCTCCGATTCCGGAATCTCGCTCGCCGTCGTCGGCGCCACCGGCCAGGTCGGCACCGTCATGCGCGAGATCCTCGCGGAGCGCTCGTTCCCGATCCGGGAGCTGCGCCTGTTCGCCACCGCGCGCTCCGCCGGCACCACGGTCGAGTTCGCCGGGCAGCAGATCGTCGTCGAGGACGTCGCCACCGCCGACCCCGCGGGCATCGACGTCGCCCTCTTCTCCGCCGGTGCCACCGGCAGCCGCGCGCACGCGCCCCGATTCGCCGAGGCCGGCGCGACCGTCATCGACAACTCCAGCGCCTGGCGCATGGACCCCGAGGTGCCGCTCGTGGTCAGCGAGGTGAACCCGCACGCGATCGACCAGGCGGTCAAGGGCATCATCGCCAACCCGAA
>VGAV01000166.1 GCA_016870695.1 Actinomycetota bacterium
GACGTGAAGTATGCGGACTGGTACGAGAACACCTACATCAACACGATCCTCGCGTCGCAGAACCCGGAGACGGGCATGATGACGTACTTCCAGCCGCAGACGGCCGGGTACGCGAAGGTGTTCGGGCGTCCCGTGGACGAGTTCTGGTGCGACCACGGCACGGCGACCGAGAGCTTCACCAAGCTCGGCGACTCGATCTACTTCCGCAAGGGCTCCTCGGTCTACGTCAACATGTTCCGGTCGACGGTCTTCTCGTCCGAGCCGCACAACATGAGGCTCACGCAGACCGCGGACATCCCCAACACCGACACGGCCACCTTCGTCGTCGAGGCGCTGGACGGCGGGACCCTGGCGGAGGGCACCACCCTGCGCCTGCGCGTGCCGTCGTGGTCGCCGAACCCGACGCTGACGGTCAACGGCCAGACGCGTGACGTCGCGGTGGCCACCGACAAGGGCTACGTGGTCGTGCCCGTCGCGGCCGGCGACCGGATCTCGTACACCCTGCCCGCCAAGGTGCAGGTCGAGGCCGGCACCGAGAACCCGAACTGGGTGGCCTTCCGCTACGGCCCGGTCGTCCTGTCCGCGGAGCTGAACCGCACCAACGTCGAGGCCACCAGCCCCGCCGGGATCCTCGTGCGCATGAGCACCGCGGACAAGTCCGTCACCAACAGCGTGCGCGTCGCCGACGTCGAGGCCTTCAAGAAGGACATCGAGAAGAATCTCGTCCGCCGCCCGAACGGCGCGGACAACAACGGCCGCACGGTGATGAAGTTCGGTCTCCAGAACGTGGATGCCGCCTCCGCGGCGCTGACGTTCGAGCCGTACTACAGCATGTACAACGCCCGGTACGCGCTGTACATGAACCTCATCCAGCCCGACTCGGCCGAGGCGCAGGCCCTCATCAAGACGGAGAAGGAGAAGCTGCGCATCGACGAGATGACGGTGGACGCCCTCACGTCGTTCGACAACAACAACAGCGAGGCGGGCAAGAACTACAAGTTCAACCTCTCCTCCGTCGGCGCGCACCTCGGCCAGCAGTACCGCGACGGCCAGCGTTCGGCCGAGGCGTTCTTCCAGTACGACATGGCCGTCGACCCGTCGGCGCCGAAGAACTACCTGGGCGTCCGCTACTTCGGCGGTGACGACGGTCGCACGTTCGACGTCTACATCAACGACGTCAAGCTGAAGAGCGAGCGGATCACCAACGCCAACGGGGCGAACTCGTTCTACGTCCAGTACGACGAGATCCCGGCGTCGGCGCTGGCCGACATCGCGGCGAAGGACCGGTACAAGCGCGACCAGGCCGGGAACTACGTCCTCGACGAGGCCGGGCACAAGATCCCGATCATCACGGTGCGCTTCCAGGGCACGGGCGCGAGCTTCGTCGGCGGGGTCTACGGCGTCTACACGACCACGACCACCTCCTTCGCGACGGACGCCGACCTGAACGCGCTGACGTTCGACGGCGGCACGCTCAGCCCGACGCTGGCCGACGGGACGTACGACTACACCGTGACCGTGCCGCGCGACGCCACCACGGCGACCTTCGACGCGGACCCGGCCACCCCCAGCGGCCTGGTCTACCTCGGCGACATCCTCATCGACGACACCCAGAAGCGGACGGTCCCGCTGGCCGCCGACGGAGCGACGACGGTGACGCTGCGGTCGGTCGCGCAGGACCACACGACGTCGAAGACGTACCGGGTCCAGATCGTGCGGGCCACGGCCCCGGCCCTTGAGGTCGAGGCGGCCGCGTCCACGCGGTGCGTGTCGGGCCGCGTGGTGCTGACAGTCACCGTGAAGAACCCCAGTACGGTGCCGGTGTCGTTGCGCATCTCGACGCCGCACGGCGAGAAGACCGTCACCGGTCTCGCCGCCGGCAAGTCGACCAGCCAGGCGTTCACCACCCGTCAGGTGCGGATCGGGGCCGGCCAGGCCACGGTCACCGCGACCGGCACCGTCGACGGGAAGGACGTGACCGCCACCCAGACCGCGGCGTACACCGCCCGCAGCTGCGGCTGATCCCCACCCGGGTGGGTGACGCGCGACGCTCACCCACCCGGTCCAGCCGCACCGACGCCCCGAGGCCCGCCCCTGACGGCCTCGGGGCGTTCTTCGTGCGCGGGGGCGGGCCGGGTCCGCGGGGCCGGCGCGAGCGGCGACATCACGCGATCTCGTCGAGCTCGTGCGCTATCGCGCCTCCGAACGTGTGCTCTCGGCGAGATCGCGTGATCTCGGCGACCGGAGGGCGGGGGAAGCGGGCGGCGAGGGGGTCAGGCGCACCAGTCGGGGCGGGTGCCGGGCACCTCGGCCACGACCTCGCCCGTCGACAGGTCGACCACCGCGGAGGTGCGGCCGAGCCACTCCGCGCGCGTCGGATAGCCGTCGATGACGGCGTCGTCGACGACCGTGCCGACGGCCGCGTGCCGACCGCTCGGCGACACGCAGACCTCCTCGATGCGGGCGCCGGCGTCGGCGTCGAACACGCGCCGGACAACGCCGCCCGCGCGACGGTCGACCGTGTCGGCGGTCCAGGCGATCGACGTCTCGGGCGACAGCAGCAGCGACCCGGCAGCGAGGTCGTCCGACGCGTCGGTGCCGGCCGGCGTCGTCGTCGCCGTGGTGAGGTCCAGCACGGTCGTGCCCTGCGGCGTCTCGACGACGAGCGAGGTGGTCCCCGGCAGCACGCCGCGCAACGTCCCGACCTCGCCGAGCAGGCGCGGGGCCGCGACCCCGGTGGCATCCACCAGGCTCATGGTGCCCGTCGGGGCCTGCGCGACGAGGTACGTGCTGCCCGGCACGAAGAACCACGCGTCGGCCTGAAGCGGGATGCCGTCGACGCCGAGGACCGCCCGCGCCGCGGCGTCGGGGTCGGCGGGGTCGATCGTGAAGAGCGTGCTGAGGTGCTGCTGTCCGTCCGTGCCGGACCCGGTGAAGACGAATCCGACCCGCCCCGCGTCGGCGGAGCTGCGCAGCAGGCCGATGGTGCCGTCGCCGGGGAGCGCGAGCGGGGTCGTCGAGAGGCCGTCGCCGCCGTGGACGAGAGAGGCGCGTCCGGCGTCGTCGAGGACGGCGGCGACCACGCCGGCGCCGTCGTCGGTGTACTCCTGGATCCGCGGCGCCGCGAGGACCGTGGTCTCCCGGCCGCTCGACAGGTCGTGGCGCACGATGCGGTCGTCTCCGCCGTCGCGGGCGAACGCGCCGCCGCGGACGAGGGAGGTCACGGACAGCGACGGGGTCGTGAAGGCGAGCTCGGCGGCATCCACCGCTCCCGTCGTGCGGCTGCGCAGGGCCGGGACGATGAGGCGGTAGTCCCGGGCGAAGTCGACCGTCCCGGGGAAGGTGACGCGCAGGGAGGAGCCGGACACGTCGACGTCGATCGGCACCTCCGGTTCCACGCGCACCCCGTCGGCGCTGCGCCCGTTGAGGGGCTGGTCGGCGCGCAGCACGAGGGTCACGCCGGAGCGCTCCACGAGCAGGTCGGTGTCGCCGTCGATCCCGCGCACGCGGGGTCCGCGCTCGAGGGCCGCGGCGCCGAGCGCGACGCTGACCACCGTCAGGCAGGAGACGACGGCGACGCCGGCGAGGGTGAACCGCCGGCGGGCGGAGGGGGCGCGCCGCTCAGGAGAGGTAGGGGTCATCGGGCTCCTCCACGACCTCGACGGCGTCGGGATGCAACAGGGTCGCACCTGCGACGTCGGCGAAGGTCCCCGTGACGCGCACCCACGATCCGAAGGCCAGACCGTCCGGCAGGTCCGCGGCGACGACGGGCACGGCGAACAGCTGCGCGTCCACCGTGCAGCAGGTGACGGCGTAGCGTCCCAGACGCGCCGATCCGTCCTCGCTGACGAGGACGAAAGCGGTGATGTCGGCCTGCTGCCCGACGAGGTCGTCGGCCGTGGCGCCGCCGCCGAGGATGGTGGCCCAGTCCCGCACCGAGAACCCGGTGGGGTCGCTGCCGAGGAGCGCGGGGCGGGGCACGTCGCCACCGCCGTCGGCCGCGGTCGCCGTCGTGAGGGCGCGTTCCGCGCTGAGGGTGGCGGGCGGGACGACCAGGAGGGCCACGGTCGCGGCGACGACCAGGGCGGCGAGGCCCGTCGCCGAGACCCGTCCGCGGACGGTGCGCCACAGGGGGGAGGGATGCCGCTGTGCCGGGCCACCGGGACCGTCGGCGCCGTGATCGTGCGGGTGCTCGTTCTGGTGCTCGTGCGCGTGGTCGTGCTCGTGCGTGTGGTCGTGCCCGTCCTCGGTCCCGCCGCGACCGCCCGACGCCGCGTACCAGACCGACGCGAGGAACAGCCCGGCGCCGAGCACGCTGAGGACGACGGTGAAGAGCACGTACCGCGGGTGGATGTAGAGGGTGAGGTCGCCGGTGACGGCGAGCGCGAGCGTTGCGATCAGGCCGACCGCGCACAGCGCGAGCCCGGCCCAGCGGGAGAGGACGTCAGACAAGGGCGTTCACCGCCAGTCCGAGGGTGAGCGCGCCCAGGGCGACGACGAGGGTGACGCCCGCCAGCGCGCGGACACGGAACGTCGTCGACAGCATCACGAGCATCTTCACGTCGATCATCGGCCCGAACACGAGGAACGCGACCAGGGCGCCCGGCGAGAACGACGACGCCAGCGACAGCGCGAAGAACGCGTCCACGTTGGAGCAGATGGCGATGACGAACGCGAGGAGGAGGAGGGCCAGGATGCCGTAGACCGGATGCCCGCCGATAGACGTGAGCGTGTCGCGCGAGACGGCCACCTGGATGAGGCCCGCCACCGCGGCGCCGAGGAACAGCGCCGGCAGCATGGCCGAGACCTCGCTGCGGAACAGGCCCGCGGCCCGACGGAGGGTCGGGGCCGAGGTCGCCGAGGACGCGCTCGCGCACGCCGCGGCCCAGACCGGGGTGAGCAGGCGGTCCGGGTCGGGGTGCAGGCTGACGAGCCAGCCCACGAGGTTCGCCAGGACGAAGCCGCCGACGAGGCGGGACACCAGGATGCCGTCGTTCCAGCCGAACGCCTGGTACGTGGTCATGAGGGTGACGGGATTGAGGATGGGGGCGGCGAGCAGGAAGGTCGCCGCGTCGGCGACCGAGAACCCGCGCACCATGAGTCCACGGGCGAGGGGCACGTTGCCGCACTCGCACACGGGCAGCACGACGCCGAGGAGCGACAGGACCGCGCGCCGCGCGAAGCCGGCGCGGGGGACGACGGCATCCATCACCCGGGTCGGCACCCAGAGCTGCACCGCGATCGAGACCATGACTCCGAGGAAGACGAACGGCAGCGACTCGACGATGACGCTCGCCGCGAGCGTGACACCGTCCGACAGGGCGCTCGGCAGCGGGGCGTCCGCGTCGATGGAGACGGCCCGCACGAGGACGGCGGCGGTGAGCACCGCCCCCACCGTCAGGAGGATCCGTCGCGCGCGCCGCGTCACACCGGCGCGCGGGGGCGCCGGGGTCGGGCGGGTCATCGTGGTGGGCATCGTCGCTCTCCTCGCCGGGGGAGCTCGTCGCGGCCCGGGTTCTCGCGGCGGCGCCGCCGCGTCGCGATGGAGTCATGTTACCGATAACGCTCGGCGCCGGCAACGCGGTCTTCCGCCCGCGGTCCCGCCGGGCGGCGGCGGGGGAATGGGGTGCGCATGTCCCGCTTTGTGCAGGTTTCGCCGGCCGGAGTCGCACATGCCGGGACACGTCCGCTGGACCACTGGCGAGTCCGGCCGGGCGGGGCGGCGGGCGGGATCGGCATGTCCGGCTTTGTGCAGGTTTCGCCGGCCGGAGTCGCACATATTGGGACACGCCTGCTGGTCGTGCCGGCTGCCGCGGGGGAGTGGCGTGGCGTGTCCCACTTTGTGCAGGTTTCGCCGGCCGGCGTCGCACATTTCGGGACACGCC
>VGAV01000167.1 GCA_016870695.1 Actinomycetota bacterium
GATGATCTCCTCGCTGCACGGGACGGCCGCCCATGTCGCAGACGACGCCCTCGTCGTCGTGGTCGGCGGCGTCGGGTTCTCGGTCGCCGTCACCCCGCAGGTGTCGCGTCAGACGCATGTCGGCGACGACGTGCACCTGCACACCACGCTCATCGTCCGCGAGGACGCGCTGTCGCTCTACGGCTTCGCCACGCGCGAGGAGCTGACGGTCTTCACGCAGCTCATCGGCGTGACCGGAGTGGGCCCGAAGTCCGCCCTCGGTGTGCTGTCGTCGCTGACCGTGCCGCAGATCGCCCAGGCCGTCGCCGACGACGACGACGCCCCGTTCCGTCGCGTGTCCGGCATCGGCCCCAAGACCGCGAAGCTCATCGTCGTGCAGCTGGCCGGCAAGCTCGCGGTCGTCCCCGTCGAGGCGCCCGCCGCGGTGGCCGCGCAGGGCCAGGTCCCGGTGCAGGTGACGCAGGCCCTCGTCGGGCTGGGCTGGAGCGAACGCGTCGCGGCCGAGGCCGTGGCATCCGTCGCCGAGGACGCCAGCGACGCCGACCGCGCGTCGGTCCAGTCGCTGCTGCGCCTGACGCTCGCGCTCCTCGGTCCCGCGCGCAAGGAGAGCGTGGGTGGCTGACGTCCGCGACGCCGGCGCGCCCGACGACGAGACCGAGCTCGCGATCGAGGGAGCCTTGCGCCCGACGTCGCTCGCCGAGTTCGTCGGCCAGCAGAAGGTGCGCGGCCAGCTGCAGCTGCTGCTCGACGCCGCCCGCATCCAGCAGCGCTCGCCCGACCACATCCTGTTGTCCGGTCCGCCGGGACTCGGTAAGACGACGCTCGCGATGATCGTGGCGCACGAGAGCGGGCGCCCGCTCCGGCTCTCCAGCGGACCGGCGATCCAGCACGCCGGCGACCTCGCGGCCCTGCTGTCCTCCCTCACGCCGGGCGAGGTCCTGTTCATCGACGAGATCCACCGCATGGCGCGTTCCGCGGAAGAGATGCTGTACCTCGCGATGGAGGACTTCCGGATCGACATCATGGTCGGCAAGGGGGCGGGGGCGACGAGCATCCCGCTCGACCTGGCGCCCTTCACCCTCGTCGGCGCCACGACGCGCGCGGGGCTGCTGCCCAATCCGCTGCGGGACCGCTTCGGCTTCACGGCGCACCTGGAGTACTACGAGCCCGAGGAGCTCGAACAGGTCGTGTCGCGGTCGGCATCCATGCTCGACGTCGGGCTGCCGGGGACCGCGCGGTCCGAGATCGCCCGCCGCTCGCGCGGGACCCCCCGTATCGCGAACCGGCTGCTGCGACGCGTGCGCGACTACCTCGTCGTCCACGGCCCGTCGGCCGGGACGGACGCCGGCGACGCAGACCTGCGCACCGTCGGTGCCGCGCTGGACCTCTACGACGTGGATGCCATCGGGCTCGACCGCCTCGACCGGGCGGTGCTCGACGCGGTGGTGCGCCGTTTCCGCGGCGGGCCGGTCGGGCTCAGCACGCTCGCGGTGGCGGTGGGCGAGGAGCCCGAGACCATCGAATCGGTTGTGGAGCCGTACCTGGTGCGGATCGGCTTCCTCGGGCGCACCCCCCGGGGGCGCGTCGCCACGCCGGAGGCGTACGACCACCTCGGCGCCCCGCTGCCCGACGGCCTCCTCCGGTTCACGTCGGGGTCATGACCTATACTCGGCGAGGGATTCCCCACCCCCCGCTAGGCAGTGCCGCACGGCGCGCCTGACCCGAAAGGTGCACCGCCTCCATGGACTTCGCGAGCTTCTTCGCCAACTACGGCCTGATCATCCTGCTGATCGGTCTGCTGGTCTTCATGTTCTACAGCTCGCGCCGCCGCATGCAGAAGCAGAAGCTCGAGCAGGAGGAGAAGGCCCGTCAGACGGTCCCCGGCGCGGAGGTCCTGCTGCAGGGCGGCCTCTACGGCACCATCGTCGACTACGACGGCGAAGACCTCGACAAGCCCGCGCACGTCGAGATCGCCCCGGGCGTCGTCATCAAGGTGCACAGCCAGGCGGTGCTGCGCATCGTGAGCCCCACCGAGGGCTTCGTCACCGAGGACGAGCTCATCGCCGCCGAGGAGTCCGAGGCCGAGTACGTGGCCGGCGTCGCCGACGGCGACATCAGCTCGCTCAGCGACGACCACCGCACCTCCCGCCAGAACGTCGCCGACACCGAGCGCGACGATAAGGACCGTCCTCAGGCCTGAGCCCCCGCTCGCCCTCCGTTCCCCGCCGCACAGAAAGCCGACATCGTGGCGCCCTCGACACCCGTTCGCCATGCCTGGCGCGCGCTGACCGGACTGCTCGCCATCACCGGCGTGCTCTTCGGCATCAACGCGCTGGGCGTGTACGCCTTCCAGCAGAGCTCCTGGAGCCCCGACCTCGCCCTCGACCTGCAGGGCGGGACGCAGATCATCCTCGCCGCGCAGACCACCGACGGCGCCACCCCCGACACCGAGCAGATGCAGCAGGCGGTGTCGATCATCCGTCAGCGTGTCGACGCCTCCGGCGTGGGCGAGGCCGATGTGGCGACCGAGGGCGGCCAGAACATCGTCGTCCAGATCCCCGGCGAGGCCGACGAGGCCACGCGCGAGCGCATCCAGAACGCCGCTCAGCTGCAGCTGCGCGCCGTGCTCTTCACCGGAGCCCCGGCCAACACGTTCGTCGGCGAGGACGGCAGCGCGACGCCCTACCCGTCGCCCGATCCGGCGCTCCCGTCCGAGCCGACCGCGTCGCCCACGAACGGCAGCGACCCGTCCTGGATCACCCCGGCGCTCCAGGCGCAGTTCCTCGCGTACGACTGCGCGAACCCCGAGAACGATCCGGCGCAGGCGCCCACGGACCAGCCGCTCATCACGTGCAGCACCCAGGGCGACGTCAAGTACATCCTCGGGCCGGTCGAGCTCGACGGCTCGTCGATCACCGACGCCACCAACGGCCAGGAGCAGACCACCGGCCAGTGGACCGTCAACCTCAGCTTCGACGACGCCGGCACGCAGACCTTCGGCGAGATCAGCCAGCGTCTGTACGGCGCGCAGCCGCCGCTCAACCAGTTCGCGTTCGTGCTCGACGGCAGCGTCCTCTCGGCGCCGTCGATGAACGGCATCATCCTCGACGGACGCCCGAGCATCAGCGGCAGCTTCGACCAGGAGTCGTCCAAGGCCCTCGCGGACCAGCTGAAGTACGGCGCGCTGCCGCTCAGCTTCGAGGTCGTCAGCTCCGACACCGTGTCGGCGACCCTCGGCTCGCAGCAGCTGCAGGTCGGCTTCATCGCCGGTCTCATCGGACTCGGCCTCGTCGCGATCTACTCGCTGATCGTCTACCGCGCGCTCGGCATGGTCATCATCGCCTCGCTCGGCGTGATGGCGGTGCTGACCTACATCACGCTGTGCATCCTCGCCTGGCGCATGGGCTTCCGCCTGTCGCTGGCGGGTGTGGCCGGTCTGATCGTCACCATCGGCTTCACGGCGGACTCGTTCATCGTGTACTTCGAGCGCATCCGCGACGAGCTGCGCGACGGCAAGTCCATCACCTCGGCCGTCGAGGACGGATGGGATCGCGCCAAGCGCACGATCTACATCTCGAAGTCCATCAACGTGCTGGCCGCGGTGGTGCTGTACATCCTCGCGGATGCCACGGTGAAGGGCTTCGCGTTCACCCTCGGTCTCACGACCGCGATCGACATCCTGATCTTCATCCTGTTCACGCACCCGGTCATGCAGCTGCTGGCGCGGACCCGGTTCTTCGGCTCCGGCCACGCGCTGTCGGGTATGAACCCCGAGGCGCTCGGGGCGGTCTACCGCGGTCGTGCGCAGTTCCGGGCTCCGGTCTCCGCCCCGCGCGGCCGCGCCTCCCGCTCGCGCGGTGAGGCCGCCCGCCGACAGACCATCGCCGAACGCAAGCAGGCCGAGCTGGCCGCCGCGAGCCGCGGCGAGAGCGGCCCCAAGGAGGGCGACAACTGATGCGTTCCATGACTCAGCTCGGTAACGACCTGTACTCCGGGAAGACGTCCTTCCCGTTCGTCCAGCGCCGCCGCCTGTGGTTCATCATCGCCGCGGTCCTCGTGATCGGGGCGGCCCTCGTGCCGCTGTTCCGGCCCGTCCAGTTCTCGATCGAGTTCACCGGCGGATCGCAGTTCACCGTCTCCAACCCCGCGTCGCTCGAGCAGGACACGGCGACCCAGGCGGTCACGTCCGTGGTGCCCGGCGCGCAGACCCGCGTCAGCGTCATCAGCGACCAGGCCGTGCGGGTGCAGACCGATCAGCTCACCAACGACCAGACGCAGGCCGTCTCGGCCGCGCTGTCCGAGGCGTACGAGGTGCCGACGAGCGAGATCACCAACTCGTTCATCGGACCCACGTGGGGCGCCGACGTGACCCGGCAGTCGCTGTGGGGCCTGTCGATCTTCCTCGCCCTGACGTTCATCATCCTCGCCGTGTACTTCCGCACGTGGAAGATGTCCGTCGCCGCCATCGTCGGCCTCGTCGACGTGCTCGTCATCACCATCGGCGTGTACGCGCTCTTCGGGTTCGAGATCTCGCCGGCCGCGGTGATCGGCTTCCTGACGATCCTGTCGTACGCGTTGTACGACACGACGGTCGTCTTCGACAAGGTCCGGGAGAACACCCGCGAGGACGGGGAGATCTCGGGGCGCACGTTCGCCGAGTCGGTCAACCTCGCGGCGAACCAGACGCTCATCCGCTCGATCAACACGACCGTCGTGGCGGTCCTGCCGGTCGGCGCGATCCTGTTCATCGGCGTGCCGCTCGGTGCCCGGACGCTGAGCGACATCTCGCTGTCGATCTTCGTCGGCACGATCATCGCGGCGTACTCGACGCTGTTCGTCGCGGTGCCGCTGTACGCCCTGCTGCGCGAGAAGGAGGCGCCGATCGCCCAGCGCGACGCCCGCGTCCTCGACGCGCGCGAGCGCGCGGTCGTCACCGCCTGACGTCCTTTCTGCCCGCGGGCCCTCGACCTCGTCGGTCGGGGGCCCGCGGCGCTTCCGGGATGCTGCCGGCGCTGCGCGGACGGGTGACGTTCGCAGGACCCGTGGGGCGGGTGCGTGGTCGAGGGACGGCTGTGGCATCCCCCTCGCCGTTCGTCCTGCAGGGTGCGAGGTGGGTGCGTCCGCAGGACCGGTGGGCCAGTGACGACGGGAGGGACGGCTGTGGCATCCCTCTCGCCATTCGTCCTGCAGAGGCGCTGTGGGACAGGCGGCGGGAGGCGCGCGGGGGAGGGGCGCGGCGGGCGTAGGATTGAGGTTCATGGCGTTTCCAGGGGAGGCCGAATGACCGAGACCGTTCCGGCCGGGTCGCAGACGTCCTCTCTCCGGCGCCTCGTGCCGCGCATCTTCTCTCGCGCCGCCCGCCGCGACGACGTCGACAAGCTGCTGCGCACCGTCCGCACGCACCACCCCAAGGGCGATCTCGTCATCATCGAGCGCGCCTACGCCGTGGCGGATAAGGCGCACGACGGTCAGAAGCGGCAGAGCGGCGAGCCCTACATCACGCACCCGCTCGCCGTGGCCCAGATCCTCGCCGAGCTCGGTCTCGGGCCCAAGGCGATCGCGGCTGCGCTGCTGCACGACACGGTCGAGGACACCGGCTATCCGCTCGACGAGCTGGCCGCCGACTTCGGCGACGAGGTCGCGATGCTCGTCGACGGCGTGACGAAGCTGGACCGCGTCAAGTACGGCGACAGCGCCCAGGCCGAGACCGTCCGCAAGATGATCGTCGCAATGTCGCGCGACATCCGCGTCCTGCTCATCAAGCTCGCCGACCGTCTGCACAATGCTCGCACGTGGGGCTTCGTCCCGCCGCACAAGGCAGCGAAGAAGGCCACCGAGACGCTCGAGA
>VGAV01000168.1 GCA_016870695.1 Actinomycetota bacterium
GCCGAGATGAATGCGGCGTTCGGCATTCCGGCGAGCCGCAGCCTCGTGGTGCCCAACCCGGCGATGGCCAAGGTGCGCGAGCGCACGCCGGTCCCGCGCGTGCCCGGGACCGCGGCCGGCGTGCAACTGGTCCTCGCGTGCCGCCTGGTCCCTCAGAAGAACCCCGAGCTGGCGCTGTCGGTCGCCGAGGAGCTCGTCCGGCGCGGCATCCCGACCGAGGTGGTCTCGTTCGGTGGTGGACCGCTGCTCGCGCAGATGACCGCGGAGGCCGAGCGCCGCGGCGTCGCGTTCACGAGTCACGGGTGGGTGGAGGACTGGATCTCGCACTTCGGTCCGACGTCGGTCGTGCTCCTGCCGTCGCACCGCGAGGGGCTCGGCAACGTCCTCATCGAGGCCGCGGCACGCGGGGTGCCCTCCGTGGCCATCTCCACCGCGCTCGGCGTCGCCGACGCCATCATCCCCGGGGTGACCGGCGAGCTCGCCGCCAGTGCGGACCCGGCGGCGGTCGCGGACGCGGTCGAGGAGGCGGCGGGCCTCGACGTCGGCGGCATCGACGACTGGCTGGACAGATTCGGCGCGGATGCCAGTGCGACGCTGCTCGAGAAGGCGGTGACCCGGGCCGTGGTGCGGTCGGGCAGCGCGGTCGGCGAACCGCGCGCGTGAGGGTCCGGGAACCGCGCGCGTGAGGGCCCGGGGGCGGCGAACCGCGCGCGTGACGGCCGCCGTGACGACGGTTCTCGCGTCGGCCCTCGTCCTCAGCGGGTGCCTGCCCGAGGGCACGCCGCCCACCCCCCGCCCCGAGATCGTCACGCCGCCGCCCGACGCGCTCGCGGACTACCTGGCCGGGGAGCCGTACCTGCGCGGCGTCAACATCTACAGCTTCGTCCTGGCCGGCGCGGGCGCCGACGCGGCGACGCTCGGGGAGCCCGCGTCCAGCTACGCGTTCCTCGCCGGCCGCGGGATCACCTCCGTCCGGCTCGCGGTCCCGTGGCAGCGGCTGCAGGTCATCCCCGACGGAGGGACCGCCGCGGACGGGCTCGCGCAGCCGGTCGACCAGGACGCCCTGGCGGCGGTGGTCCGGGAGGTGCGGACGGCGTGGGAGGCGGGGGTGCGCACGGTCGTCGACCTGCACAACGGCTGCACGTACCCGTGGGGAGCGGGGCCGTACGTCGAAGGGAGCCTCGCGTGCGGCGCGGGCATCGACGAAGGGCACGTCCGCACGATCTGGGGAGCGTTGGCGGGTGCCCTGCGCGACGAGCCGGGCGTGGCCGCCTTCGACGTCTTCAACGAGCCGCGGTGGTCCGTCGGCGTGGACACCTACCGTCACTACGCGCAGGTGGCCGTCGACGCGATCCGCGAGACGGGCGCCGTGCAGCCGGTCTGGGTGGAGGGGATCCTCAGCGAGGAGCGCGGCCGTCTCGCCGCCATCGCCCCCGACGGGCCGTGGATCGTCGACCCGCTGGGGCGGGTCGTGTACTCCGAGCACTTCTACGCCGACTCGGACGGCGCGGTCTACGGGGACGTGGAGGATCCCGAGCGCGTGCTGACCCAGCTCGGCACGTTCGGCGACTGGTGCACGACCTGGCAGGTGCACTGCGCGGTGGGCGAGGTCGGGTGGCCCTCCGGCGGCGAGGGCGGCGTGCAGTCCGCCGCGGACGCCGCCGCGTGGAACGCGCTGTTCACGCGGTTCTACGACATCGCCGACGAGGACGGGCTCGACGTCATGTACTTCGGCGCCACCAGCACCCGCACCGTCGGGACGCTGCTCGCGTACGTGTCGAGCGCCCCCGGTCTGCCGTCGTCGACCGGCATCGACACGGCGTTGTCGCAGGCGGCCGTCATCGAGGCGCATCTGCCGCCGCGGTGAGCGCTGCTCCGGGCCGGGCGCGGTCCGGCCGCGGGACGCGACGGCGGCCGGTTCCCGCCGCGTGGCGACGGCGGAGAGCCCCCCGGGACCGCGGACGGTTCCCGCCGCGTGGCGAGGTCGAGGGCCCCCGACGGCGGACGGGTCCCGCCGCGTGGCGACGGCGGAGAGCCCCCCGGTCAGTTCTTGATGATCAGGCGCACCGCCGACGACGTGCCGACGTTCCCCGCGGCATCCGTCGCCTTCGCCGTGATCGCGTAGGTGCCGTTGCGGATGTTGCGGGTGTCGTAGGGGGCACGCCATTCCGAGGCGCTCACCTTGGTGGCATCCGCGATCTTGTTCGTGCCGACGTACACACCGACGGCGGTCACCCCGACGGCGTCGGTGGCGGACACGCGGAGCGTCACGACGGCCGAGACGGTCGTCGAGTCCGCCGGCGCGATGATCGACACCGCCGGGGCGACCGTGTCGCGCGTCGGGGTCGGCGTGGGAGTCGGCGTGGGCGTCGCGGTCTTCGTGGGCGTCGGGGACGGGCTCGCCGTGGGCGTCGCGGTCTTCGTCGGCGTGGGGCTCGCGGTCGGCGTCGGGGTGGCGGTCGCGGTCGCCGTCGCGGTGGGCGTCGGCGTGGCCACGACCGGGAAGCTGCCCCAGCGGCCCATCGCCGCGACGAAGTCCGAGGCCGCGAAGCCCGGTGTGTTGTGCCCGTTCGTGTGCGTGCGCACCGACGCCTCCGCGGCGACCGGCAGGGCCCGCTCGCGCAGCAGCAGGCCGTGCTGCTCCGGCGGGACGATGGTGTCGGTTCCGCTCGGCGAGGACACCACGACCCGCAGCTTCGTGCCCGTCCACGTCGACGCGGGCAGACGCGCCGGGTTGCGTGCCTCGATGGCGGCGAGGTCGTCGCCGTAGGCGAGGATGACCGAGGCCTGGCTGCGACCGCCCTGGTCGTACATGGCCCGCAGGTCGTAGCTGGCGTTCACGCCGTACATGCCGACGATGTTCGGGATGAGGCGCATGCCGTAGACCTCGGTGGCCAGGATGCCGCCGCCCGAGGTGGAGCGCAGGGTGTTCGCTGACACGGTGAACAGCCGGGCGATGTAGTCCCAGCCGGCCTGCTGGAGGGCGAGCGCGGTCGGGTTCGTGTACAGCGTGCCGCCGGCCTTCTGGCAGATCGCGATGCCGCCCTTGTCGACCGTCGACAGCGCGGGGGAGCGGTACCCGCCCTCGAGCGCGTTGTGGTCGCCGCCGGAGCCGTGGTAGTACCACACGACCGGGACGGGCACCCCGCTCTGGGGCTTGATCGTCCGCGGGACGTAGATGCGCGCCGGGTCCTTCGAGATGGTGACGCAGATGTTGTCGAACACCACCCCGGTCGCGGTCACGTCCTCCTTGCGCGTGTACTCGCCGGGCAGCGTGGGCGTCGGTGCGGCCGTCGCCGCCGCCGCCGAGAGCACCGCCCCCGAGCCGAGCGCGACCGTTCCGGCCCCCGCGAACATGCCCGCAAGGAGTCCGCGGCGCGAGACGCCCGCCCGCTCGCCCGTCGTCGAAGCATCCGTCATCATGACCATCCCCCATGGGCCCGGCCCGTCTTCCGGGCGCCGACAGCCGGCTCCCGTCCCCTGCCCGCCATCCTGGCCGTTCGGCGCACGCCCCAGATGAACGGCGTATGACAAGTTCGACTCGCTGCGTAAAAAGCCGTCCGAGGCCCCTCCTGCCCGCGATACATTCCTCGCGAACGCGGAGTCCACCAGCGCGTCTCAGGCAAGCACACGGTCGGTTGTGGGGAAACGATCCGATCGCGTGAGTTGGGGGTGGGGTCTTCATCGACCCTGCATGAGGAAAGCGGGTCGGCCATGGCATGGCGCATACCTGGATCGGGCGGCAAGGCCGCTCTGGTGTGCTCGACGGGGGGACACCTCGCCGAGCTGTTGCGGTTGGAGGCCTCCTTCGGGCGGCATCCCGACTCGCTCTGGATCACCTTCGACACACCGCAGAGCCGGCAGCTGCTGGAAGGACGACGCGTCGCGATGCTGCCGTACATCGGCCCGCGCGACCTCCGCGGCACGCTCGCCGCGGTCGGGCCCATCCACCGCTTCCTGCGGTCCGAGCCCTTCGACGCCGCGATCAGCACGGGCGCCGCCGTGGCCACGGCCGCCCTGCCGCTCGCGGCGAGCCTCGGCATCGCGTCGACGTACGTCGAGAGCGTGTGCCGGGTCGAGGGCCCGTCCACCACCGGCCGGCTGCTGCAGAACGTCCCGGCCGTCCACCTGCGGACGCAGACCCCGGCCTGGGCGGGCGGTCGCTGGCACGAGTGCCAGAGCGTCCTCAGCACGTACCGCCCGACGCCGCGGCGCCGAACCGGCCGGCGCCTCTTCGTGACCCTCGGGACCATCCGCGGATACCGCTTCGACTCGCTCGTGGACGCCCTGCTCGCGAGCGGGCTCGTCGACGACAGCACCGTGTGGCAGCTCGGCGAGACCAGCCGCGACGACCTGCCGGGACGCGTGTACGACGAGATGCCGCCGGAGCAGTTCGTCGAGGAGGCCCTGAACGCCGACATCGTCATCAGCCACGCCGGCGTCGGCACCCTCCTCGAGATGCTCTCGCTCGGCGTCTTCCCGGTCATCGCGACCCGCGCCGCCGCCCGGGGGGAGCACGTCGACGACCACCAGGCCGAGATCGCCGCCCTCGTCAACGAGCTGGGCATCGGCATCGCCGTCGACGGCCCCGACGTCACCGCCGCCGTCCTCGACGTTGCCGCGACCCGGGCGATCGTCGACGACCTCGCCGCACCCGTCCGGCGGGCCGCGTGAGCGCCGCGCAGGCCCCGGTGGAGGGGGCGGATGCCACGGAGCCCCGCCGTCAGATCTTCGCCGTCGGCCGCGGGCAGTACGAGAACATCGGCGACGTACTCCTGCGCAGGCCGCTGCTCGATTGGGCGCGGGAGAACGGCCGGCTCCACGTCTACGTCGGTCACTCGCCCGCGGGCTACGACGACGGCCTGCGGCTGCACCCCGACGACGTCGTCTACCGCTCCTTCGTCTCCTGGTACCGGGCGCTGCTCGCCGAGGCCGCACGGGGGAACGCCGACACGCTCTACAAGCCGGGGGAGCTCCAGCTCACGCTCATCGGCATGAAGGAGCACCTGGCGATGCTCCCCGCCGTCGCGCTCGTCCGCGCCCGCGGCGGACGCGTCGCCCGTATCGGCGCCGGGGCGCGCAACTTCGCACCCCTCCCGCGGGCGCTGATGTGGCCCTCCAACGCCCTGTCCAGCTACACGCGCTGGCGCGACGACCGCACCGCCGACTACCTCGGTTTCGGCCCGTCGATGCCCGACCTCGGCTTCAGCGACGGCCTCGACGCCGACGCGCTCGCCGCGGCCCGGGCGGGTGACGACACCCGCGACCTCTTCGTCGTCTCGTTGCGCGACGACACCGAGGTGGCCCCGCGCCCCTACCCGGATGCCGCCTGGATGCGCGGCGTGCGCGGGGCCGCGCACGCGCTCGGTCTCCGACTGGTCGTGGTGACGCAGGTCAGTGTGGACGAGGAACGGTCGCAGCGGCTCGGCCGCGACCTCGACGCCGAGGTGGTCGGCTGGCCCGTGCTCGGTGCCCACGACGCCCACGAGGCGCGACTGCGCGCCGTCTACCGGCGCACCCGGGTCGCCGCGAGCGACCGTCTCCACGTCATCATCGCGGCGTTCACCGAGGGCGCGATGCCGATCGGCCTCCAGCTGGACGACGCCGACAAGATCTCCCGCCACTTCGACACCATCGGCCTCAGCGGGATCGCCCTGAACACGCGCGACCTGGACGCCGAACAGCTGCGCGACCGGCTCGTGGAGCTCGCGGCGCGGCGCGGCGAGGCCCTCGGGACGCTCGAGGGCGCCCGGGCACGGCTGGCGGCGGTGCGCAGCGACCTCGGCCGCCTCCTGCGCCGCGACGAGATCGTCCCCGTCGCCGCCCCCGCCAGCGCTCG
>VGAV01000169.1 GCA_016870695.1 Actinomycetota bacterium
CGCGGCGTTCACCGCCGTCGTCAATGCCATCGTCAGCTCCATCATCACCCCGCTCATCGAGGTGTTCTACCGTCCGGCGGAGAACGGCTCGCTCGGGCCGACCATCACGGGGATCTACGGCCAGCAGGTCACGTTCCCCCTGCCGGCGCTCCTGTCGGCGATCGTCAGCTTCTTCGCCGTGGCCCTGGTGGTCTACTTCGTGTTCGTCTACCCGATGAACCGGTGGAAGGCCCGCGCGGCCGCCCGCGCCGGCGTGCAGAAGGAGGCGGAGGAGCCGAAGCTCCCGACCGAGCAGGAGCTGCTCGTGCAGATCCGCGACCTGCTGGAGCGACAGCCCCGCGCATGAGGTGACGAGGGCCGCCCCGGGATCGGATCCCCGGGGCGGCCCTCGCTCAATAGTGCGGGGGGACGTCCTGCCGCAGCCGGTCGTCATTGGGACCGGATGCCACGGGCGTGACCGACCGTCCCCGCGTGCGATCGTCGGCCGGTGCCGGCTCCGCGCTGGTCCCGGGTGCGGGGAGGAGGCGGGCACGCCGCGCTCCCCCGACCTTCACGACGCGCTGCCGCGCCGCCTGCGGGGTCGTCGACGCGTCGTCGGGCGCGGCGGGCGCGCCGGGGACAGGGTCGCTCCTGGCGGCGTCGGGCGCGGCGGCGACGGGGTCGCTCCTGGCGGCGTCGGGCGGGGACGCGCCCGGCTCGGCCGGGGACGGAGCGTCCGGGTGGGCGGCATCCGGGGTCTCGTTCATCGTCCCTCAGTCGGGGAGGTCGAGCTGTTCGGTCGTCGCGCCCGTCGGCGGCTCGTCCGACACGACGCCGAGGAGCTCCCCGATGCGGGCGGCGACGCCCGCGGGGTCGCTGTACAGGTCGAACGCGTGGACGCGCACGTAGTGCCATCCCAGGCGGCGCAGGATCTGCGGGCGCAGGCGCAGGGTCTCGCGCAGCGACTCGCCGATCGTCTCCGGGTCGCTCTCGGCGACGACCGCCTTGCCCTTGTACCGCGCGACCAGCGGGAGCAGACCGCGGTAGTCGAGGTCGACGGTCACGCCGAGGTGCCGCAGCTCGCGCGCGAGGGCGCGGGTGAGCGGGTCCGCGAGGTCCTCGAGGCGGCTCTCGCGACCGCGGGCCGCGACGTTGCCGAGGATGCCCATCAGCGTCGCGGCGCCGTGCTCCAGGCGACCGTCGTCGAACGCGGACGGCCGGATCGAGGAGACGATGACCATCGATCGCCGCGCGCGGGTCATGCCGACCGTGAGCAGACGCTCGCCGTCGGGGGTGGACAGGTCGCCGAAGTCGCTGAGGACGCGCCCGTGCCGGGTGAGGCCGAACCCGAGCGAGAACACCACGCGGTCGCGGCTCTCGGCGACGGACTCCTCGAGCGTCAGGACGGCGAAGGGCTCCGCCGCGTCGCGCGAGACGAACGCGGCGACGTCGGACCGGCCGGCCAGGGCCGCCTCGACCGCGGCGCGCACGCGCTCGGCGTGGCGGCGGCTGGCCGTGACGACCATGAGCGACTCCGACGCGCGGTTGACGGCGTGCTCCACGACGAGGGTCACCACGCGGGCGACCTCGGCGTCGGGGCTCTCCACCGCGCCGGTGATCGGATCGGGGGTGCCCGTGCCGCCCTCGACGTAGTCGACGCTCAGGCTGCCGCGGCCCAGGTACGACCCGGCCCAGGGCAGCGACACGATCTCGCCGCCGTAGAAGGCGTCGTTGACGAGCTCGGCGAGATCCTCACCGCCGGCGCGATAGCTGCGGGTGAGCGTCTCGACCGGCAGCAGCTCGGCCACGCGCTCGAACACGGAGGTCTCGTCGAACGGCACCTCGACGTCGTCCTCGACACCTGCTGAGATCGCCGCGCTGACGCGGAACGGGGTGGGCTTCTGCGTGACCGGGTCGCCGAACAGCACGACCTGCCGCGCCCGGCGGAGCGCAGGGGCGGCCTCGGACAGGCACAGCGCGGCGGCGTCGGCGACGATCACGACGTCGAACGCGAGATCGTGCGGGACGTCGGGCACCTCGTAGGGAGAGGCCAGCCACACGGGGGCGAGGGTGCGCAGCAGCGTGGGCGCGGCATCCGAGATCTCCTGCGCGGTGTGCAGGCCGTCCTTGAGGACGTTCTTCAGCGCGGCCGCCTCGTGGGCGTGGTCGACGATGCCGATCCGCCACTGCGTGGCCAGCTTGGTCGCCAGCAGCGGTCCCGCGGCGGCGGCGTGCGCCTCGTCGACGAGACGGAAGTCGCGCTCGAGGCGGTCGACGACGGTCGTGTTGGCGCCGAGCAGCGCACGATCGGTGCGCAGCAGGTGCTCGAGGGCGGACTGCCACCAGGCGAACTCGAGCTCGGCGCCGACCCGCTCCTCGGGGACGTGCCGCACGGACAGCTCGACCAGCAGCGGTTCGAGGCCGAGACGGGCGAGCTCCGAGCGCAGCTGCGCGCGCTCGACGAGGTTGTCGAAGAAGGTGGACTCCGCGGCGAGGCCGGCGAGCGTGCGGACGAGGCGCTGCACGGGCAGGGTCGCCAGGCGGTCCGAACCCTGTCGTCCGAGGACGGCGTCCAGCTCCGCCAGGAGCGAGTCGACCCGCTGCCATCCGACGTGAACGTCGCCCAGGCCCAGCGGCACCTCCGGGGTCACCCCGGCGTCGACGACCCGCTGCCACTCGGTGCGCTGCTGCTGGATGCGGACGAGGGCGTCGTACATGTCGGGGACGTGCACCCCCGGGCGCACGTACTCCTTCGACAGCCGGCGGAGACGGCGACGGTTGGGCCCGCTCATCGCGGAGCCGTCGCGACGCGGCGAGTGCGCATCGATGAGCTCGCCGAGGGGTCGTTCGAAGACGGTGGGGCTGAAGCGGTCGAGCGACTCGCGGATGCCCTGCAGCAGCTTGAGGTACGCGCCCAGCTCGGACACCGTCTGGAACGGGCGCATGCGCGTCTGAGCGATGAGCTCGTAGCCGCGCTCGAGCAGGCGGGGGACGTCCTGGGCGTGCAGCTTGGCCGCCAGGTCGTGGGCGGCGCGCGCGTCCTCGGTGCGGGTGAAGCTCACGCCGTACCACGGCGAGTCGTCGGGCCCGAAGCGGAACTCGCCGAGACGGGCGGCCGTGGCGAGCGCGCGGGCCGCCGCGTCGCGACGACCGGCCAGGCGCTCCAGCGTGGAGAGGTCGAGTCGCGCCTCGGTCGAGGGGGCGTGGTCCCCGGATGCCAAGGCGGTGAGGGCGCGGAGGATGTCCAGCGCCGACACCCCGAGCGCGAGGTGCGGCTCGGTCACCGCGGAGCGGTAGTCGCGCAGGACGGCCCGCAGACGCACGAGCGCGTCGTCGATGTCGGCGACCTTGGGCTGCTCGGCCTTCTCGTTGCGCCCGATCGCGCGGATGAGGTCGCGGCGCACGTGACGCGGGGTCACGGCGAGGCCCGCGAGGCCGATGCCCGCCAGGCGGTGCCGGATGCCGTCGAGGGTCGAGCGGCGCGCGCTGACCACCAGCACGCGCTTGCCGTCGTGCACGAGCTGGCCGACGGCGTTGATGACCGTCTGCGTGCCGCCGGTGCCGGGAAGGGTGTGGACGGAGAGAGAGTGCCCGGCGGAGATCCGCGCGAGGACGCGCTCCTGTTCCGCGTCCGCGTCCAGCAGCAGCGTGTCGGCCGCGGGCGTCCGCTCGTCGGGACTCAGCACCGTCGGCTCGTCGCGACGGACCGTGACGCGCTCGCGGTCGTCGACGTGACCGGCCAGCGCGTTCAGCAGCGGGTCGTCGAGGTCATGGGTGTCGCGCGACATCCCGGAGGCAACGTCGGCGAAGGACGAGATGACCAGGCGCGGGTGCACGACGAACGTGGGGATGTGCGTCGTCAGCCGGCGGAGATGGTCGATGACGGGCTGCGGCTTGAAGACGCCCTGGTCGTACGCGAGACCGGCGAGCGCCGCGCTGTCGATCTGGATGCCGAAGTGGGTGCGGAAGGCGCGAGCGAGCTCGGGGTTCATGACGAAAGCGCCGTGGAGCTTGAGCTCGAAGTCGCCGTTGTGGCGGCGGATGGCCAGCGGGCGCAGGAGCACGGGGGCGGACCACTCCACTCCCCCGACCTTCCAGCCGGCGAGGCCGACGGCCAGGTGCACCGGCTCCAGCCCGCGCGCCGTGCGCAGCTCGACGTTCTTTGCGGTGATCCGCTCCGCGGCCATGCGCGCCGTACGCAGGGCCACCTCGTCGCGGAAGAGATTGGAGAGCATCGTCGCGCGGCCGGTGATGAACTGCGGGAGGGACCCCGGGTGGGCCTTGGTGATGTCGATACCGGCGTCGAGGGCGTCGTCGAAGCGCAGGAGGGTCGACCTCCCGCCGAGGACCGCGGCCTCGGCGCGGATGCGGTCGCGCTCGGGGTCGGCGACGTGGCGCACCACGATGCCGGGCTCCGACAATCGCAGCTCGCCCGGATCGACGGACGACGTCTCGTCACCCTCCGCGCCCATCACGGCGCCACCCTCAGCTCGCCACACGTCTGCCAGACTAGGCGGCGTCTCCGACGATCGCCTGTAGTCAGGCCGAGTTTCGCCGGATCGGACACGCCGACGGATCGGCCGTTCCTCCCCAGCATGCGAACGAGCGGAACCGTCCACGGAACGACGCGGAGGCCCCGCGGGTGGTGGACCGGGATGGACAGGATGACCCCATGAGCAGAATCACCCGCACCATCCACGACACTCCGGTCGGCCCCGCCGTCCTCGTCTTCGTCGACGACGCGCTCGTCTCGCTCGACCTCGCCCACGACGGGATCGACGTGTCTCTCGCGGCTCTCGGCCCGCGCCTGGGCGTGCTGCCCGAGCCGGACGAGGCCCCGGCGGCCGCCCTGTGCGCCCAGCTCGACGAGTACTTCGCCGGGACGCGGCGGCAGTTCGAGGTCGCGCTGGACTGGCGACTGATCGGCGGCTTCGCCCGCGAGGCCCTCGAGACCGTCCGCGGGATCCCCTACGGCGAGACGGCGTCCTACGGCGAGGTCGCCGTCATGGCCGGCGCTCCCCGTGCCGCGCGCGCCGTCGGGACCGCCTGCGCCAAGACGCCGTTCTCCCTCGTCGTCCCCGTGCACCGGGTCGTCCGCTCCGACGGTTCCATCGGCGAGTACGGCGGATACCCCGAGGTCAAGCGGGCGCTCCTCGACCACGAGAGCCGCGTCCTGCTCGGGCGGAGGCTGCGCATCCCCGCCTGACGGGGGGCCGGAGTCGCCCCGCCCGCGGACGCGGACGGGGCCGGAAGCATGACGCCCCCGGCCCCGCCTCGTCGCGCGACCTCAGTGACTCGTGGCCTTCTCGGCCCCGTGCCCCGTGAGGGAGCGCACGTCCATCTCGGCCGCCTTGCGCGGATCCTCCCGGCGGGAGGAGGTGATCGAGCCGAGCCATCCGAGCAGGAAGCCCAGCGGGATGGACACGATGCCCGGGTTGTTCAGCGGCCAGATCGCCACACCCGTGTTCGCGAAGACGCTCGTCGGCCCGCCCCAGAACACCGGCGAGAGGAGGATCAGCACGAGCGCCGAGCCCAGCCCGCCGTACATGCTCCACACCGCGCCGCGGGTGGTGAAGCGGCGCCAGAAGAGCGAGTAGAGGATCGTCGGCAGGTTGGCCGAGGCCGCCACGGCGAAGGCGAGCGCGACCAGGAACGCGACGTTCTGTCCCTGCACGCCGATACCGCCGACGATCGCCAGCACGCCGATGACGATGACCGTCCGACGGGCGACCTTGACCTCGCCATCCGGCGGGACGTCACCCTTCTTGACCACGTTGGCGTAGATGTCGTGGGCGAACGACGCCGCCGCCGTGATGGTC
>VGAV01000170.1 GCA_016870695.1 Actinomycetota bacterium
GGCGAGGGACTCGGTCTGTCGCTCCCCCGCGGCATGGCCTTCGACTGGTGGTACGGGCCCGGGCCCCTCTTCGGCTGAACGGAAGAACAATGGACGCTTTCTCCTCCCTGATGGCGGGCTTCGCCACGGCGATGCAGCCCGAATACCTCCTCTTCGCCTTCCTCGGCGTCATCGTCGGCACCGCCGTCGGCGTCCTGCCGGGGATCGGCCCGGCGATGACCGTCGCCCTGCTCCTCCCCCTGACGTACTCGCTGTCTCCGACGGCCGCGATCATCACCTTCGCCGGCATCTACTACGGCGGCATGTACGGCGGGTCGACCACCAGCATCCTGCTGAACACCCCGGGCGAGTCGGCATCCGTCATCACCGCCATCGAGGGCAACAAGATGGCGAAGCTCGGACGCGGCGCGGCTGCGCTCGCGACCGCGGCCATCGGCTCGTTCGTGGCCGGCACCATCGCGACGGCGCTGCTCACCCTGTTCGCCCCGCTCATCGCCCGGTTCGCGGTCAACCTGTCGCCGGCCGACTTCGTGGCGTTGATCGTGGTCGCCTTCATCACGGTGGGCGCGCTGCTCGGGTCCTCCCCCGCGCGCGGCCTGGCCTCGCTCGGCATCGGCCTGCTCATCGGCCTCATCGGCACCGAGGTCACGACCGGTCAGGCCCGCTACACCCTGGGCGTGCTCGCCCTGTCGGACGGCATCAGCGTCGTCCTCGTCGCCGTCGGCCTGTTCGCCGTCGGGGAGGCGTTCTACGTCGCCGCCCGTCTGCGTCACGGCCCGATCCCCGTCATCCCGGTCACCCGCGGCTGGCGGAACTGGATGTCGCGCGAGGATTGGAAACGCTCGTGGAAGCCGTGGCTGCGCGGCACGTTCATCGGATTCCCCGTGGGGACGATCCCTGCGGGCGGCGCCGACGTCGCGACGTTCCTCTCCTACGCCAGCGAGAAGAGCCTGTCGAAGAACAAGAGCCAGTTCGGACGCGGCGCGATCGAGGGCGTCGCCGGACCCGAGGCGGCCAACAACGCCGCCGCGGCGGGCGTGCTCGTACCGCTGCTCACGCTCGGCCTGCCGACCACCGCGACCGCGGCGATCATCATCACGGCGTTCCAGTCGTACGGCATCCAGCCCGGTCCGCAGCTGTTCCAGAACCAGGGCGACCTCGTGTGGGCCCTCATCGCGAGCCTCTACATCGGCAACGTCCTGCTGCTGGTGCTGAACCTGCCGCTCGCGGGGATCTGGGTGAAGCTGCTGCAGATCCCGCGGCCGTACCTCTACGCCGGCATCCTGACCTTCGCGGTCCTGGGGGCGTACGCGGTCAGCTTCTCGACGCTCGACATCGCGATCCTCCTCGTCGTCGGCGCGCTCGGGTACTTCCTGCGCCGCTTCGGCTTCCCGATCGCGCCTCTCATCGTCGGACTCATCCTGGGGCCGATGGGCGAGCAGCAGCTGCGGAAGGCGCTCCAGCTCAGCCAGGGGAACCTGCTGGACCTGGTGCTCCACCCGTTCGCCGCGACCGCGTACATCGTCCTGGCCGTCCTGTTGGTCCTGGGCCTGTGGCTCAAGCGCCGCCAGAACAGCTACGAGCGCGCTCTCGAAGCCTCCCTCGCGGCCGACGAGGGCCACCCGCAAGCCGCCGTCGACCGCCTGTGGGAGCCGGGCGAGCGTCCGACCGACGTGCGCACGGACACGATCCGCGCCGAGCTGGCCGCCGAAGCGGCTGAGCGGGCGGCGTCGTCCGACCCCGGCCGCCCTCCCCGGAAGGACTGACCACGGCAGTGACTCGTCGCAGATGTACGCCGGGGACTGCTCCCCGCGTACATCTGCGGCACGTCACGGCGTAGGCGACGACGACGAGAAGCGGCGGGCGTATAACGCGCGGTCGGCGCGGTGACAAGGCCGACGGCGGCATCCCGGCGTCCGCGTACCGTCGCACGCATGAGCGACGACTTCACTCCCCGGCACGCCATCGTCACCGGCTCCGACTCCGGTATCGGCGCGGCCACGGCCCTCGCCCTCGCCGACGCCGGTCTCGACGTCGCCGTCACCTACCACAGCGACAAGGACGGGGCCGAGGAGACCGCCGCCGCGGTCCGCGCCCGCGGCTCCCGCGCGATCGTCGCCCAGTTCGACGCGACCGACTTCGACAGCGTGCCCGGAGCGATCGGCGCGATGGCCGATGAGCTCGGCGGGCTCGACGTCTTCGTCAACAACGCCGGCGGCGGCGCGGGCGGCCCGTTCCTCGACCTCGACCTCGACGCCTGGCGCACCGACATCGCCCTCAACCTCGACGGCGCCTTCCTCGCCCTGCACACCGCGGCGAAGCGGATGGTCGCCGCCGGACGCGGCGGCCGTCTCATCGCCGTCTCGAGCGTCCACGAGCACCAGCCCCGCGTCGGCTCCGCCGCGTACGTCGCCGCGAAGCACGGCCTCGGCGGTCTCATCAAGACGATGGCCCTCGAGCTCGGCTCCCACGCCATCACGGCGAACGCGGTCGCCCCGGGCGAGATCGCCACGCCGATCAACGACATGGATGCCGACGACGCCGACAAGGTGCACCGTCCCGGCATCCCTCTGGGCCGACCCGGCAAGCCGGACGAGATCGCCGACGTGATCGCCTTCCTCGCCTCCCCCGCCGGTTCGTACGTGACGGGCGCGAGCTGGGTCGTCGACGGCGGAATGCTGCACATGGGCCCGCAGGCGGGCTCACACATGGAGTCGGACGCCTGGCGTTCGGCCGGACAGTGAGGTTCAGATGAGCGACGAGAAGAGCTTCGAAGAGAACCGGCACGACCAGCTCACGAGCGCCCCGAAGGCGACCGAGGAGGACGCGGCGCCGCGCTTCGACGTCACCGAGCACGACGGCGTGACGCGGATCGACGTCCGTGACGACGCCGCCGTTCGCCCCGGTCCCGGCCCCGGCGACCCCGCCGCCGAGAAGGACGTCCCCGTCACCGAGCAGTAGAGCCGGGCGAATTCCGGGACCCGGCGTCATGATCGCCGGTCTGGCTCGTCTTCCCCTCGAGGCCACCGTTCTCCGTGAACGGGGCGGAAGGGGATGCCATGTCCAACGGAGAACCGTCCGGGTTCGAGCCGCTGCCTGCTGATCGCGTCGACGGCTTCGTGCGCCTGTCGGCGCCGCACATCCTGCGCGTGGCGGGCCGGACCATCCCGGCGGATCTGCTCGGCGGGCTCCTGCCGTTCGAGCGCACCGACCGCGGGCGGCAGTGGCGGAGCGTGCTCCTCCCGTTGCGGCGCCAGCTGCTGCCGCTGCGGGCCGACGCGGCGAACGCGCGGAGGGCAGCGCGCCGGGCAGCCGCCATCGGGTCCGTCGACCCGACCGCCTCGGACGTCGACCTCGTCGGCGCCCACTACCCCGGCATCCATCGCCACCTCCTCGCCGTCCGCCGGACGCTCACCGGGGCACCGGAGGTCGGTCTCGCCGTGGTCGAGAGCGTGCGCCTGTCGGTGGTCATCTCCACCCTCGGTGCGACGGACCGTCGGCCCGACGGTCGCCACTGCCGACTCGTGCGCATCGACGAGCACCTCCGCACGCCCGCGCGCTCACGACCGGCGCCGACCGCCTCCCGGCTCGACCTCCTCGTGAGCGCATATTTGGACGCTCGACGGTCCAGCCGGTAACCGGGGGTCAGCCCACCGGGGACCCCGCCGCCGGCGTGCAGACGATCACGGGCGTGGCGGGCTGCCAGAGGAACGGGTCGGTCAGACGGCACAGCGGCGGGAGCGGCGCCGGCGGCGGCGCGGGGGCGGGCATGGGGGTCGGTGTCGGGGTCGGTGTCGGGAACGGGGTCGGGGTCGGGGACGGGGTGAACGTCGGAGACGGCGACGGCTCGGGCGTCGGAGACGGCGACGGCTCGGGCGTCGGAGACGGCGACGGGGTGGGAGACGGCGACGGCACGGCTTCCGGAACGGGGGAGAGCGGCTCGGAAGGCGACCGATCGGCGGCGTCCGCGGCGGCATCCGCGGCGGACGGGCAGGGTTCGCGGGCGGGACTCGCCCCCGACCTCTGCCCGGGACCCTCGTCCATGACGTCACCGATCGACGGCGCCACGACATCCGCCCCGACCACGTCCGCCGGCGGTGTTCCCGGCGCCTCCCCGGCATCCGGCACGAGCCCGTCTGCGGGATCCGGCGTGCGCGCCTCTTCGGCCGTCGGGGGCTCCGTCGGGGCCGCAGGCGTCGTCGCGTCCACGGGCGGGGAGGTCGGGAGGGCGACCACCTGGTCTCGGACGTCCGGTGCCGCCGTGTCGACCGTCGACGTCAGGACCGCCGCGAACACGACGGTTCCACCGAGGGCCGTGGCCAGCGCGGCTCCCCCGACGGCAGCACGGACCGACGGCATCCGTCCTCGGCCGCGCCCGCGCGGCGCCGCCACGGCTCCCGTGGTGAGCGCGGCGCGGTAGGCGGTCCAGGCCGCGTAGCCGGGGGCCGCCGACCCCAGCACGAGGGCGAGCAGGATGACGGCAATCCTCCGCGTCTCGCGTTCCGCCTCCGCGTAGGCCGCCCGGCAGTCCCCGCACTCGTCGAGGTGGTCGTCGACGAGGCGCCGCGACGACGAGGTGAGGACTCCTCGCCAGTACCGGCCCGCGCGCTCCACGACCCACCGGTGCTCCGCCGCGAGGTCGGCCGACCGGAGGTGCGCCTGGATCCACCCCTGACGCAGTCCCTCCCGCGCGCGCAGGGCGAGTGCCGCCACCGCGTTCGGCCTCATACCGAGCAGCAGCCCGATCTCGGCCGGACGCATCCGCTCGATCTCGCTGTACCAGAGCACCTCCTGCCACCGGCCGGGCAGCGACCGGAAGGCCTGTGAGGCCAGCGAACGATCGTCCGCGAGAGTGGAGGCGAAGTCGGCGGAGCTCTCGTCACGGGGCTCGAGGCGGGTGTCGAGGGATGCCTCGGACGGGCGACGGCTCCACTCGATCGCGATGTTGCGTGCGGCGGCGAGGGCGTAGGGGCGGAAGGCTCCCCTCGGACCGTTGCCGCGGTCGATGGCCGCCAGAGTGCGAGAGAACGTCTCGCCCGTGATGTCGTCGGCGTCGAAGGACGTGAAGAGGGATGCTGCCGCCCTGACCGCCGCGGCGTGACGCGACCACAGCTGCGCGTACGCGGACCGGTCCCCCGCGCGGACGCGTTCGAGGAGGTCGCGGTCGGACGGGACAGCGCCGTGCACCCTCATCCGCACGCGCACCTGTGGACGCACCGGCCGGGTGGGGTGCGACCGGCGGGGGCACACCGCCACCGGTCGCACCGAGGAGGCCCCCCGGTCTCCTCGTTCTCCGTCGCGCGGGTCATACCCGTTGTCCTGCGCGTCGGATCCTCACCGTCCGGCCACCGCGAAGGGGTTCCGCGGACGGGAGCTGTTCGTGGTCTGACTGATCACCCGTCCATCCCGCCACACGATCCGCCCTCTGCGCCACCGAACCCCGCGTTTTTCATCACCCACATCACCCGCTCGCACGTGTGTGCGCTGACCACCGACCGCTCGCTTCATGGGTCACAATCAACGCGAGGGTGAATTTTCGGGTGAGTTTCGCGCGGCAAAGCTGTGGATTCCAGGCACCGGACTTCACTGAAACGCACGAGGAAACATCGCCTTTTCGGCTCGCAGGGAGGTATTCGATGCACTCCGTCTCGTCTCTTGGAGACGCCCTCTCCCGCCGCGCATGGGACGAGGTGAACGACATCTTCGACGCGCATTTCCTCCGCCTCCTGCTGCTGGATCCCGCCCTCGTCGACCGGGCTCTGGACGCCCTGCCCGAGGAGTGGTT
>VGAV01000171.1 GCA_016870695.1 Actinomycetota bacterium
CTTCAGGACGGGCGAGGGGGAGAGAAGGGGGTGCATGGGTGTCCCGGGGGTCGGCGGCCGGCGCGCGGGCGGGGGCTCCGCGCGCCGGCCGGGGAGGTCAGCGCAGCTGGATCGCGCGGTAGGTCGGGTTGCCCACCGGGGAGCTCACGAGCTCGGCGACGCGCTCCGAGGTCACGTAGGAGTACGTCTCGAAGAACAGGGGCACGGCCGGGAACTCCTCCTGGATGATGTCCTGGACCGCGGCGTACGCCTCTCCGTCCCCGCTGAGGTCGGCGTCGGCGGTCTGCATGGCCGCGCTCACCTCGGGGTCGTAGAACGGGATGCAGTTCGCGCAGCCGCCGCCCTCGATGAAGAACACGCGCAGCGTGGCCTGCTGGCTGGGGTACAGCGCTCCCCAGCGGGAGAAGAACGGCCCGGTGAGCGCGGCGTCCGTGCGCTTCTGCAGGAACTCCGCCCAGTCCGCGGTCGGCGTCGCGGTCGCGTCGATGCCGAGGTTCTGGCGCAGCTGGTTCGCGATGGCCTCGTAGAGCGGGTCCAGTCCGCCGCCGCCGGGGTAGGTGATCTCGAGGGGCCCGTCGAACCCTCCCGCCTCGTCGAGCAGCGCCTTCGCGGCATCCGGGTCGTACTCGCAGTACTCGCCGCAGATGCCCTCGGGCGTCCCGGGCTCGATCGCCGGGGTCCACGCCGTCGCCGGGGTGTACGTGCCGCCGTAGATGCGGTCGATGATGGTCTGACGGTCGATCGCCATCGACAGCGCCTGGCGCACGCGGACGTCCTGGTACTGCTCGTTCCACAGCGGCAGACCGAGGAACGAGATGCCGGGCGCCTCGAAGGAGTACAGGCGGTCGCCGAAGTCGGTGCCCGCCTGGATGAGGCGGCTGGCGGGCACGCCCGCGACGTCGAGGTTGCCGGCGAGCACGTCGGTGTAGGCGGTCTCGGAGTCGGTGTAGGGGACGAAGGTGATCTCGTCGACGGTGGGGGCCTCCCCCGCGAAGTCGTCATAGGCCGACACCGTGATCGGCTCGTTCTCGACGTAGTCGCCCGTCATCTCGAAGGGACCGTTGCCGACGGGGTGCGTGTTGTAGGCGTCGAAGTCCGACAGCGCCGACTCCGGCATCGGGAAGAACGCCGTCTGCGCCTGCGTGACCTGGAGCGGGAACTGCCCGTCGGGGCTGACGAGCTCCACCGTGAAGGTCAGGTCGTCCACGACGGAGAGACCCGACATGGCATCCGTCGTGGGATCCCCGTCGGCCGGGTTCAGGTCGGCGTACCCGACGATGGATGCCAGCTGCCCCGAGTTCTCGAAGGCGTTGGGCCCGTAGGCCACGGCGTTCCAGGAGTCGACGTAGCTCTGCGCGGTGACGGGGGTGCCGTCCTGGAAGGTCCACCCGTCGCGGAGGGTGACGGTCCACGTCTGCGCGTCGTCGGACTCGATCGACTCCGCCTGGACGTACTCCAGGGTGCCGTCGGACTGCAGGAAGGCCAGCGGCGACCAGACCGCCATGTTGAAGTCGTAGGCGATCGACTGCCGCCCGGGGATGAGCTGCTGCGGGTCGGTGACCGCCACGCGGATGGATGCGTCGGCGGACGCGGTGTCCCCGCCGTCGCCGCCGGAGCAGCCGGCGAGCGCGAGAGCGCCGGCGGCGAGCACGGCGAGCGCGATTCTTCTCTTCATCAGGAGCCTCTCGGGAAAGGGCGACGTTCCGCGCCCAAGGTGGGATGCAAGTGGAACTGCGCCCAGAGAACACCCGTGTCGCAAGACGGTCAATGCGAAACGTTCAGAAGTTTCAGCGAGTGATGAAAACTTAACGCCGGGGAAACACCGGCCTAGAGGCCGCGGCATCCCTCTTCGCCCCGATAAACGCCGCCTGCCCCGACAAACGCCCGCACGCGGCGTTCCTCGGGGCAGCGAGCGTTTATCGGCAGACCCCGCGGGTCAGGCGTCCTTGCGGATCCAGCGGAAGGTGAGGCGCACCACCGCGAGCCCGACGACGAGCCACAGAGCCGTGACGAGCAGGATGAGGGGGTGGTCCCACGACCCGGACGGCTCGGCGGCCGCGAACCCCTCGGGCAGGAACACCGACCGGAAGCCCTGCGCCAGCCACTTCAGCGGGAAGACGCTCGCGATGTTCTGCAGCCACTCCGGGAGCGTCGAGAAGTTGATGTAGACACCGGAGATGAACTGCAGCAGGAGCACGATCGGGATGACGACGCCGGTGGCGCTGCGGCCGGTCCGCGGCAGGGCCGACAGTCCGATGCCGAGGATCGCGCACGTGGTCACTCCGAGCAGGAACACCCACGCGAAGGTCAGCCACCGTTCCGGGTCGTCCGGCAGCGGCACGCCGAAGGCGAGCGCCGCGACCGCGATGAGCAGCGCCGACTGCAGCAGGCCGGTGATCAGCACCTGCCCGAGCTTGCCGATGAAGTACGACACGGGGCTCAGCGGCGTGCCCCCGAGGCGCTTGAGCGTGCCGTCGCTGCGCTCCATCGCGATGTCGATCGACATGTTCTGCAGCCCCGACAGCAGCACCCCGGCGGCGAGCATGGCGGGGAGGTAGAACCGGGCGGCATCCACGTCGTCCCCGGGCGGGCCGAAGGTCTGCGCGTCGAAGGCCACCGCGAAGATGAGCAGGATCATCACCGGGAACAGGAAGGTGAAGAAGACCGAGTCGCCCTGCCGGAAGTAGGAGCGCGTCTCGAAGGCGATCCGCGCGGCGCCCAGCCGCAGCACCCGGCTCACGCCGGCCCCCCGGCGGCCGCCGTGCGACGCTCGTCGGCGCCGAGGAACGACAGGTACACGTCCTCGAGGCTCGGGCGCACCACCTCCAGCCGGTCCGGCTCGCCGAGCCGGGCGTGCAGCGCGGCGACGAGCGCCCCCGGGTCGTCCGTCCGCCGCTCCTGGACGACACCGTCCTCGCGCCAGCGCACGAGCGGCACCCGGGCGTCGGGTCCGCCGAGCTCGTCGATGGGACCGGTGGATGCCACGGCTCCCGCGACGATGATGGCCGCGCGTTCCGACAGCTCGGCGGCCTCGTCGAGGTAGTGGGTCGTGAGGAGGATCGAGGTCCCCTCGGCTTGGAGCGTGCGGATGAGGTCCCAGAACTGCCGGCGCACCTCCGGGTCGAACCCCGTCGTCGGCTCGTCGAGGAACAGCAGCTCCGGACGCCCGACGATGCCGAGCGCCACGTCGACGCGGCGGCGCTGACCGCCGGAGAGCTTGCGCACCGACACCTTGGCCTTCTCGGTGAGACCGACGGCCGCGATCACCTCGTCGACGTCCCGCGGGCGCGGGTAGAAGGAGGCGAAGTGCGCGAGCAGCTCGCGCACGCTCGCCGTCGGCGCCTCGCCCGTGTTCTGCAGCACGATGCCGAGCCGGGCCTTCCAGTCCAGACCTCCGCGGTGCGGATCGACGCCGAGCACCCGCACCTCCCCGCTCGTGCGGTCGCGGTACCCCTCGAGGATCTCGATCACGGTGCTCTTGCCGGCGCCGTTCGGTCCCAGGAGCGCGAACGTCTCGCCGCGGCGGATCTCGAACGCGACCCCGCGCAGCGCCTCGACGCCGCCGCGGTAGGTCTTGCGCAGGTCCCGGACCTCGACGACGTTCTCGCTCATGGGCCCAGTCTGTCGTGCCGCGGCCACCCGCTTTCCGCGAATCCACCCGACACCCGCCCGGCGGGTCAGGACCGCTCCGCCCCCAGTCGGGTGAGGACCGCGCGCGCGGCGTCGGACATCTCGGCGGCCACGCCGAGGCTGCCGAGGTAGTCGACGACCGACTCCATCTCGTGGGCGCGACGGACGGCGTGCTTGCGGCTGCCCGTCTCGTACCGGTCCATCTTCGCCTCCGCGTCGCCGGACAGCTGCGCCGCGATCTGCGCCCGCACCCACGGCTCGCAGCCCGCGGCCCGTCCGGCCTCGAGCGCCTCGATCACGATCGCCGCGAGGCTCTTCATCAGGACGCTGCGCAGGAGCTTGCGCGACGTGGCGTCCCCGGCGGGCCCGTCGATCAGCTCCACGTCCGAGCCGAACCGCCGCAGGACCTCGGCCACGTCGGCCGCCGCTCCGCCGCTGACGATCGTCTCCGTCGCCGCGCCCTTGGTCGGCACGGGACCCAGGATGGCGACGTCGGCGAAACGGGCGCCCGCCGCCTCCACGACGGCCGCGACGTCGACCATGACCTCGGGCGAGGCGGTGGTGAAGTCGGCGTAGACCGCGCCGGGGCGCAGGTGCGGTGCGGCGTCGGCCGCGATGCGGGGGCTCAGAGCCGCGCCGGTGAGCACGATGACGAGGTCCCCGGCCGCAGCCAGGGCGTCGAGCGTCGCCGCCCGCTCCACCCCGTCCGGCGTCGGGGTCGGGGCGGGGTCGTAGCCGTGCACCTCGTACCCGGCCTCGACCGCCCCGCGGGCGTAGAGCGAGCCCGCCTCTCCGAGTCCGATGATTCCGATCACGCGCATGTCGTTCCTTTCGAGACGCGCGAGTCGGTGCTCGCGCTATCGGCCGACGGCCGCTGCCGCCCGTCGGAGTTCGGGTGCCCACTCGAGCAGTCGCGCCGGATCCGTCGACTCGACGGGGCCGGACGCGGAGAGGGAGGCGATGACCTCCCCGGTCCCCGCGAAGACGGGGACGCTGATGGATGCCACGGCGGTGTCGCGCTCGGCGACGGAGACGTGGAAGCCGTTCCGACGGATGTCGGAGAGGTCGGCATCCATCCCCTCCACCGACACGGTGCGGCCGTCCGCCCGCTGCGTCTCGCCCAGCAGCTGGAGGATGCGGGCGATCTCGTCGGCGGGGAGGTTCGCGAGGATCGGCTTGCCCGCCCCGAGGTGCAGGGCGAGCCGGCGCCCGAGCGGCAGCTGGTAGCGGAGCGGGTGCTCCCCGTCGACGCGGACCGCGAGGATGCGCTCGTCGCCGCTGCGGACGTACAGCGAGGTGGTGAGACGGGTCGTGTCGGCGAGCTGCTGCAGGTGCGGCCGCGCACGGTTGCTGAGCGGATCGGACGAGATGTACCCGTGCGCCATACCGAGGGTCGCGACCCCCAGACGGTACTCGCCCGCTGCGCTGGCGACGAGGTCGCGGCGCTGGAGCACGGCGAGCAGACGGAGGAGCGTCGCCGACGAGAGACCCGTTCCGCGGCTGAGGTCGACGAGCCGCAGCGGGCGGTCGGCGCGCTCCAGCAGCTCGAGCACCTCGAGGGCGCGCTCGACGCTGCGGACCGTGGGCTGACCTGACGTCTCATCGCGAGCCGGACTCATCCATCTAGTCTGTCGGATCGGTCAGGAGGCCAGGATGCCGCGACGGATCTCGGACTCGTCCGCGTTCTTGCGCCGTGCACGCTCGAGGACCTCCTCCGCCTCCGCCGCCGGGACGACCGCGAGGCCGTCGCCGTCGCCGACGACGACGTCACCGGGCGTCACGACGACGCCGCCCAGCGCGATGGGCACGCCCACGCGGAACGGGCCGTTCTTGTACGGACCGGCGGGGCTGCTCGACCGGGCGAAGACGGGGAAGCCCATCTCCTCCAGGTCGCCGACGTCGCGGACGGCGCCGTCGACGACGAACCCGGCGCAGCCGACCTTGCGGAGCCGCTCGGCGATGAGCTCGCCGATGAGGGCGCGGTCGGTCACGCCGTGGCCGTTGACCACGAGCACGGCACCGGCGGGCACCTGCGAGATCGCGGCGTGGATGCCGGCGTTGTCGCCGCCGGCCACCTCCACGGTGAAGGCCGGGCCGGCGACCGCGGCGCCGCGCCAGATGGCGTGTATCCCGGCGTCGACGACG
>VGAV01000172.1 GCA_016870695.1 Actinomycetota bacterium
CGGCCGCGCCGGAACCGCCCTCGCGCAGCGGCCCGGCCGCGCCGGAACCGCCCTCGCGCCGCCGCGCGCCCGAGAAGGAACCGCCGTTCGCTCCGGAGACGGACGCGCCGACCCCCGCCGCAGACGCGCGCCGCGGGGTCGCGCTCACCGTCGGCGTGCTGGCGACCGTCGCCTTCGTGGTGCTGCGGCTCGTCGTCGCGCTGGGCGGGCATCAGCCGCTGACCCCCGACCTCTGGTGGGACGAGGCCATGGCGGACCTCGCGAACCCGATCCTCGTCCTCGTCGCCTGGGTCCCGGCGGTGGCCGGCGGCACGATCGGGATGATCGTCGCGGGGGTCGTGCTGACCGCGGTGTTCGCCGTGCGGCGCCGGTACGGGGATGCCGTGAACGTGGCGGCATCCATCGTCCTCGTCGTGGCCATCGGGGCGCCGATGGCCGCCGTCATCGCCCGCCACCGGCCCGCCGGGTCGCTGGCCGAGACGATGGCGACGTCCTTCCCGTCGGGGCACACGGCCGTGGCGACGACCGTCGCGGTGACCCTCGCGCTCATCCTGCGGCGACGGTGGGTGTGGGTCCTCGCGACGGTGTGGGTGCTGCTGATGATGTGGAGCCGCACGTACCTGCACGCGCATTGGCTGTCGGACGTAGTTGCGGGCGCGCTCGAGGGCATCGTCGTCGCGACCCTGCTGTGGTCCACGGTGGAGGTGTTCCGCGAGCGGCGTGCCCTCCGGTCCGCCGGGCGAACGGATCCGGGAGCCGAAGTCAACAGTTCGCGGCACCTCCCGCCCGCCCCGCTAGCGTGACGACATGAGCTCCGCCTCCGCCGCCGCCGACAAGGCCCAGGACTCCACCGCGTTCCGCGTCGCCGCCCGCATCGGTTACGTCGTCCTCGGCCTGATCCATCTCCTCATCGGCGTCGTCGCCGTCGCCGTGGCCACCGGAGGCGCCGGCGGCGGGGAGAACGCCGACCAGAGCGGCGCACTGCAGCGGGTGCACGACGCGCCCGCCGGCGCTCTGCTGCTGTGGGTCGTCGTCCTCGGACTCGCCGCGCTCGCCGTGTGGCAGATCGCCGAGGCGATCCTCGAACGGGACCCGGATGCCAAGAAGGCCTGGGGCCACCGCGCGAAATTCATCGGCACGGCGGTGGCCTATCTCGCCATCGCCGGCACGGCCCTCAGCATCGCGCTGGGCGCGCGCTCGGACTCCGCGGAGTCGACCCAGACGCTGAGCGCGCGACTCCTCGCCGTCCCCGCGGGCGTCTTCCTCCTCGTCCTCGTCGGTCTCGCCGTCGCCGCGGTCGGCGTCGCGTTCGTCATCCGCGGCATCACGCGGGCCTTCACGAAGCACCTCTCCCTCCCAAGCGGGGCGGCCGGACGCGGCATCCGCACCTTCGGGACCGTCGGCTACGTCGCCAAGGGCATCGCGGTCGGCGTCGCGGGCGTGCTCTTCGTCGTCGCCGCGCTGAAGAACGATCCCGAGGCGGCCGGCGGCATCGACGCCGGACTGCGGTCGCTCGCCGCCCTGCCCTTCGGCCAGGTGGTGCTCTGGCTCGTTGGTGTCGGCCTCGTCGTCTACGGTCTCTTCTGCTTCGCCCGGGCGCGGTACGCGCGTATGTGAGGCGCCGGACGCCGTACGCGCATGTGAGGAAAAGGACGATGGATGCCACCCGGCGGCATCCCGCCCCTTGTCAACGCCCGGCGAACTCCCTCGACGCCTCGGTCATGCGTCGCAGGCTGATCGCCGCGTCCCATCCGTCGAGCGTCTCGACGGTCGTGGCGACCTCCGACCGGCCGAGGCTCTCGATGTAGCGGTCGAGCGTGTCGGCAGCCTCGGCGAGCGGCCCGTCGGACCCGTCAGAAGGGGCCTCGACCAGCCGGCTCTGCGCGGCGATGGCATCGGCCAGCGCGGTGCGCGCGCCGCCGGGAAGACGCGCGTCCACGCCGGAGTCGGTCAGCAGGCGGGTCAACGCGACGGTCAGGGTCCGTGTCGCCTCCGCGGACGCGGCGAGGGCGTCGAGTCGGCGCCGGTGCAGGGCGCCCTGGTCCCGCACCCGGCGCCCGCGCGGGTTGTACCGACGGCTCTCGTCCGAGGCATCCACCTCCGCGCGGACGGAGTCGAGCGTCCGGGCGAGGTTCTGCGTGGCGGCGCCGGCGCGATGAGGGTCGAACTGCCGGTGGGCCAGCGCGCGGGCCATCTCATCGAGGTCCGACGCCAGGTCGTCGCGCAGCTGCGTCAGCCGTCGGTCGGCGCTGCGGACACGCAAGGGCGGGAAGACGAGCAGGTTCACCGCGACGCCGACGAGCACGCCGAAGGCCATCGTGACGAGATACGAGACCGAGTAGCCGTCCGGATCCGCGCCGCCCAGCAGCAGCACGAACAGGGCGGCGATCGCGACCCAGTCGCGCCCCACTCCGAGCGCGCGCACGCCCGAGAGCAGCACCCCGAGCCCGATCACGACGGCGACGGCCGCACCGCGCGGCATCCCGGCGCCGACGAGGGCGAGCGAGCCGAGTCCGAGCCCGATCCCGACGGCGAGACCGAGGATCGCCTGCGCCCCGCTCATCGCCGAGCGGGCGACCGTGGGGTACATGCTGACCAGCACGCCCAGCGGGGCGTAGTACGAGTACTCGCTCGAGGCGAGCGGCACGAGCGGCGCGAGGTACCAGGCCAGCACGGCCGCCGCGGCCGTCTTGGCTGCGAGCAGCAGGCGCTCGCCGGTGACGGCATCGGCCCACCAGGAGCGGGGGTCCAGCAGGGGACGAGGGGTCACAGCGGTGCCCGGACGACGAGGAACAGCACCATCCCATGCTCGGTGAACGGCCCCCGTCCGGCGCGGGGGTTGCCGCGATCCCGGGCAGCCGATAGCCGCCCCCGGGTCGATCGCAACCCCTCTCGACCTCCCAGGTCCGCCGGGTAGGCCGGAGGTCCGACCGCCACACGAGGAGCTCCCATGCCGATCCCCCTGCCGCGACGGGCCAGTGCGCTCGCCGCGATGGCCGTCTCCCTGCTCGCCCTGTCCGCGTGCGCGGAGGAGCGGACCCCGGATGCCGCCACCTCGCCGCCGTCGCCGAGCACCCCGGCGGTCCCGCCGACTCCCGGCGCACCGCAGGCGGTGATGCCCGACGGTGCCCCCGAGGTCGTGGCATCCGGTCTCGTGACCCCCTGGTCGGTGGCGTTCGCCGACACGGCGATGCTGGTCAGCGAGCGCGACACGGGGCGGATCCTCGAGGTCGTCGACGGCGGCCTGCGGACGGTGGGGGAGGTGCCGGACGTCGCGGCCCGGGGCGAAGGCGGGCTGCTCGGGATCGCGGTGGCGGACGGCGAGCTGTTCGCCTACGTCACCACGCCGGACGGCAACCGCGTGGTGGGGTTCCCGCTCGACGGCGCGGCGGGCGCGTTCGCGCTGGGCGAGCCGCGGACGCTCGTCGACGGCATCCCGGCTTCGAACATCCACAACGGCGGGCGACTGGCGTTGGGTCCGGACGGCATGCTCTACGCCACGACCGGAGACGCGTCCGACCCCGAGCTCGCCCAGGACCCGGACTCGCTCGCGGGCAAGATCCTGCGCATCGCGCCGGACGGGTCGATCCCCGCTGACAACCCGTTCGCGGGGTCGCCGGTCTGGAGCCTCGGTCACCGCAATCCGCAGGGCATCGGATGGGATGCCGCCGGCACGATGTTCGCGTCCGAGTTCGGGCAGGACACGTGGGACGAGCTCAACATCATCGAGCCCGGCGCGAATTACGGATGGCCGACGGTCGAGGGCGTCGGCGGGGATCCCCGCTTCGTCGACCCCGTGCAGCAGTGGGCGCCGGCCGACGCGAGTCCGAGCGGTCTGACCGTCGTCGAGGGCACGGTGTTCGTCGCCAATCTGCGGGGGCAGCGGCTGCGCGGCATCCCGACGAGCGACCCGTCGACGTCGACCGAGTACTTCGTCGGGGAGTTCGGACGCCTGCGGGACGCGGTGGTCGGCCCGGGCGGCGAGCTGTACGTCGTGACGAGCGACACGGACCGCGGGAACGGCGGTGTCGACGACATCCTGCGGGTGCCGCTGACCGCGGGGTGATCCGGCGCCGGCGACGCCTGCCGCTACCCCGACCGCGGTTCTGCGGCGATCCGGGGTCGAGAAACGCTCTCCGCGCCGAGAAACGCCGGGTGACGGCGTTTCCGAGTGCAGGGAGCGTTTATCGGGACGGACGGGGGTCAGCGGGGCGAGACGTAGGCGCGCCAGAGGAGGCGCGCATGCCGCGCCTTGGCCCGCTCGACGCCGTCCTCGTCGCGGCGGAGCGCGCTGAACCACTCCGCGAACCGGCTGCCGATCGCGCCGAGGACCATCCGCACGTCGGAGTGGTCCGCGGGCGGGACGGCGGCCTCCTCGCGGGAGAGACGCCCGCGCGCGGGGAGGTCTCCGGCGAGGTGACGCGAGACCAGTCGCGCCACCCCCACGGCGTGCCCGTTGATGATGGAGTGGGCGGCCCCGCGGATCTCCCAGCGCGCGGCCGAGGGGGCGGCCGCCACGAGTCGGGAGTGGAAGCGCCGCGGCGACGGGCGGTCGAACTCGCCGCGGATGAGCAGCAGGCGCGCGGAACCGAGCCCGATCCGGTCGCTGATGCGGTAGCGCAGCATGTGCGGGAGCACTTCGAGGAAGTACAGCATCCCGCACAGGAGATACGCGGAGAGCGCCGTCATCGCCAGGTGGAACGACTCGCGCGCGGTGGACTGGGCGAACCGCACGCCCTGCTCGAGCACCGTCGCGTGCTGCTCGTCCACGACGGGACTGACGAGCACGGCATGGCGGAGGTCGTCGCGGCGCGCGAGCACCTCGGTGACGACCTGCGTCCCCATCGAGTGGCCGATGAGCACCGGGTCCTCCAGGCCGTACCGGGCGATCACGGCCTCCACCTGATCGGCGAAGAACGCCGGGGTGGGGGCCGCACCCGGGTGCGGCATCCCGCCGAAGCCCGGGAGGTCGAGGGCGAACACCTCTCCCTCCTGGGCGAGCAGGGGGGCGAGGAACTCGAAGTAGGTCGCCGCGACACCGATGCCGGCGATAAGGACGAAGGGCCTCCCGTCCGTCCCGGTCGACATGCGGGTGACGCGGGTCCGAGCGCCGTCGTTCACGACCGTCTGGACATCGACGTCTGCGGGAGCGATCGCGGGGGGCATCGGTCCAGGATGCCGCATCGGCCTGGACGGGCGCCGGTGCGCGCCCGGTCCCCGCGGCGCTGTCAAGACCGGGGGCGGTGTCGGAGGAGCGGCCTAGCCTCGACAGCATGACCGATGCTCCGCGTGAAGAAGAAACCCTCGGCGCCGCTCGTGAGAGCGACAACCCCGCCGAGAAGGACCCGTCCGACTGGGTCACCGGCGACGAGCCGATGACCGCGCCCCAGCGCAGCTACCTCGACACCCTCGCCCGCCAGGCCGGCGAGGAGATCCCGGCGGATCTGACGAAGGCCGAGGCGTCCGAGCAGATCGAGCGCCTGCAGTCCGAGACCGGTCGTTCCTCCGACTGACCCGCCCCGCCGCGTCGCGCGCTCACAAGGTGCGCGACGCGGCGTCCTCGGGTGCGAGCTCGTCGAGGTGCTGCTTCTCCGCCCGCGCGATCTCGTCGAGGAAGTCCGCGACCACCCGCCGATCTCCGGCCCCGAGCTTGGATGCCGCCAGAGCCACCGACGCGTGCCGCACGGCGAGCAATCGACGCGCTGGCGACGCGGGGTCGATCGTGGCGCGCACGACGATCGATCGACGGTCACCCGGGTACGGCTCTCGCTC